>JAVHPL010000155.1:0-9732 GCA_036170555.1 Sediminibacterium sp.
CCATGAACTTTTCGGTGTAATGGCTATCATACAAATGCCAATCTACCACACTGCCCCCAGCCATCCCATGTGTAAATACACTAGATCCATAGGTTAATGCATAGCAACTCATATAGCCTCCATAACTAAAGCCAGTAATGGCAATTTTAGTAGGATCAGCAAAGCCTTTCGCAATGAACCAATTGGCCATGGTCATATAATCTTTCATTTCCCAATAGCCAAGATTGCGATGCATATAATTTACACCCGCTTTTCCAAAATGCCCACTGGCACGGTGATCGAATGCAACTTGAATCATTCCTTCCTGTGCATAAAACTGGCGATTAGGATTCCAATTCCATTCATCCATAACCGTTCCTGCATTTGGACCTCCATATATACTTACCAGCATAGGATATTTTTTATTGGGATCCATATTGGCTGGCCAGGTAACTACAGCAGGCAATTCAAATAATCCATCTTCACTTTTAATATGAATCAATTCAGTTTTGGCAATTGCGTATTGATTCATTTCTATACCCATTGCATTTCCTAATTCACGAATGAGCTTACCCTTGGTATCTAACAAACTCAATTTAGTTGGCGTACTTACATTGCTATACTTGGTGATAAAGTATTTTCCGTTGGGAGAAAGACTTATGGATGAATGATTGTATTCTCCAAAACTCAATCTTTTTAAATCGGTTCCATTTAATTTAACACTATATAAATCTATTCTGGCTGTGTTTTCTTTACAACGTGCTGTAAAATAAACCAAGCCATTCTTTTCGTCTATCAATAAAGTATTTAATACCCTAAAATTACCCGAAGTAATGGCATTCAATAATGTTCCATCATTGTTATGTAAGTATAAATGATTCCAACCTGTTTTATCACTTTCTAAAATAAATGCAGGCTTTGTTTTTAAAAAAGTAATTCTTCCTCCAGCATTGTCTTCTAAATCAACCCATGTTTTTTGTTGTTCTTCGTACATGATTTTTTTTGATCCGCTTGCAGAATTCACATCAAATATTTTCAAATGATCTTGCCCACGATTGATCCATTGTACCAACAAGGTAGAACCATCTTCACGCCAAATAGGCCAGCCAAAATATTGATCATCCTTCTCATTAAAATCAGCCCAAGTAGTAGCACCTCCATCAGCAGAAACAAAGCCCAGTTTCACATCGGGATTTTTATCGCCCGCTTTAGGATACCTGGTTTCTTCTAAAAAACCATGTTGACCTTCACTATTGTAGATAGGGAACATGGGTACCATGCTTTCATCAAAATGCATATAAGCCAATTGCTTACTATTAGGATTCCACCAAAATGCGCGATAACGGGTTGGCCTGCCAAAAATTTCTTCATAATATACCCAACTAGCAAAGCCATTTAAGGTGGTGCTACTGCCATCATTGGTTAATCTATTTTCTTTATTAGTCAAAAGGTGGTAAGTGTATAAATCATTATTTTTTGTATAGGCTATATAAGTACTATCTGGAGAAAAAATGGGATTCTTTTCTTCTGCTTTATCAAAAGTGATTTGTTTTTCTTCTGTTCCATTTTTATAGAACAGATCATTGTTTTTTACAGCTACCGATTTGGTTGGAGGAACAGCCCCTTTCATTTGTTCGGCACTTGCTTCGGTAAGCTTGCCCGATTTCACCTCCATTACATAATTTTTTGCAACGCTATCTGCACCCACTTTTTGCTTTAAAATTACGTGTTCATCATCCAGCCACTTCATCACTACCGGCAAATCATTTCTAAAATTTGTAGGGTATTTATTGGCCAATAAATCGGCATTCACAAAAGATTTTGTTTGTGCGTGAATACTACACATGCCCATCAATAGTAAGGCACTCAGCATATACTTATACATATTCAAGTTTTTGAAGCATGAATATAGTAATTAACCCTTTATACTAGAGTTCAAAAAGTGACTGATGGATGAAGATGCTTAAAAAGCTTCGTGCAAACGAACATAATATGCTCCACCCTCTGTACTATTGAGTGCATAATCTACCCTAAGAAACATCCGATTTTTTTTGTTTACTAAAAATCGAAGTCCCAACCCACCTGCAAGTTTGGTATTTTGAATTTGATATTTTCCAATAGATAGATCTACTACTCCCGCTGATGCAAATGTGGCTCCATGAATCCATCGCCAAATAGGAAAACGAATTTCGGCCTGAGCTGCCGTATAAGATAAATCTCTATACCTTCCGGTAAAATAACCTCGCATCAATAACGCACCACCCATTTTAGGCATTTCACTTAGTGGAACCTTTCCCGTTGTAGTTTGAGACATGAATTGTATGGCTAAAGTAGTTTGTGTTCGTAAAGGATAATACTTCCTAACATCCAATAACCAGGTTTGAAATTGATACGCATCTCCACCAACTGGAAAATGTTGTGTAATATAAGATTCTACATAACTGCCTTTATGCGCACTAAAAGGAAAATCTCTCCCTTCATACAATATAGCAGGGCCAATACCTAAGATTTTACTCCCAGAGATACCGGGAATTAAAGCATTCACCGGATCAAGTGGGCGATCTATTTTTACTTTATAAATATTGTTGTAATCTAATTTTAGTCCAAGATACCATTGATTTTTTAAGAGCTTATAAGTTCTACTCTCTAAAAAAATTCTACTAAAATCTTGTGCATAGTAATTTTTTTCTGTTAGTGTATTATTTCCAATTCCCCAAATACGATCGGTAAATGTAGCATAGCCAGCAGATCCTCTATAAACATATTTTTCTCCCTTGGTAAAAACCTGCCAAGTACCTTTCATTTCAAACTGCCCTTTGGTACTATAGGTTATTTGTCCATGCATATAAGATCCCCTAGCTTCTGATTGATTCCCTTTTTCCTTTGCATTAAAAAAATATTCTAAAGCACCTCCATAGCGTATACCTGTTTCTGGGGTAGAGGTAAGAATAGGAACAGGTACAATTTTTAAATTCATTAATGGAAGTGAATCGGGATTGATGAAATTCTTAAATGTTTTTTGGGGAGATGGTTTTTTACCATCCTGTGCAAAGCCAGAAAATATATGAACGAACAATACTAATAGCAATAAGCTAATTTGTATTAAATAAGAACTAGCTTTTTTATATAACAACATTGATCATTTTTCCTTTTACAAAAATAAATTTCTTTGCCGGTTTTCCTTCCATCCACTTTTGTACAAGCGTATTAGCCATAACCATTTCTTGTACTTCTTCTGCAGTAGCCGTTAAGCTAATACTTAAGTTAGTTCTTACTCTACCATTAATACTCACTGGATATTCTTTAACAGATTCAGTAATATAACTGGCATCAAAAACAGGAAAAGAAGCATCTAAAACAGATCCTTCATTTCCTAATGCAGCCCATAGTTCCTCGCTAATATGCGGTGCATAAGGAGTAAGTAAAATTAATACCTGCTGTAAAATTTCTTTTTTATTGCATTTTAAATCGGCCAATTCATTTACACAAATCATGAAGGTACTTACCGCCGTATTAAAGCTATAGCGCTCCGTATCTTCTTCAATTTTTTTAATGGCTTTATGCAATACTTTTAATTCGGCCGCATTGGCTTTTTCTTCGTTCCAAACCTTTCCTTTTATTTCATCATAAAACAAACGCCATAGCTTCTTTAAAAAACGATGAACCCCTTCAATACCCTTTGTGTCCCAAGGTTTGCTTTGTTCTACAGGGCCTAAAAACATTTCATACATCCTAAAAGTATCAGCACCAAATTTCTCCACTAAATCATTAGGATTAACTGTATTGAATTTGCTTTTAGACATTTTTTCAACCTCAGAACCACAAATGTATTTTCCCTCTTCCAATACAAATTCAGCATCGGCAAATTCTCCATTGCGCCATTGCTTAAATGCTGCAGTGTCTAATTCATAGCCATCTACAAAATTTACATCTACATGAATTGCATTTACATCGTATTGATTAATTAATCCTACAGAAATAAATTGATTTGTTTTTTCTTTATTACGATATACAAACCTCGAACTCCCTTGAATCATTCCCTGATTCAATAATTTTCTAAAGGGTTCATCAAAACCAATATGGCCCAAATCGAACAGGGCTTTTGTCCACATTCTACTATACAATAAATGCCCCACAGCGTGTTCGGTTCCACCAATGTATAAATCTACTTGGTTCCAATAATCACTCACTTTTCTATCACAAAATGTATTTTCGTTATGTGGATCCATGTATCGTAAAAAATACCAACTACTTCCTGCATAACCAGGCATCGTATTGGTTTCTAATTCTTGATTTACCCATGCAGGAATATTGGCTAAAGGACCTTCCCCTTCGGGGCCAGGACTATAACTATCTACTTCTGGTAATAAAAGAGGTAATTCACTTTCCAATAAAGGATAAGCGATCCCCTCTTTCCATTTAATAGGAAATGGTTCGCCCCAATAGCGTTGTCTGCTAAATGCCGCATCGCGCATTTTATAATTTACCTTCTTTTTACCAATTCCTTTTTCTAGCAACTTTTTTATGACCACTTCAATGGCGTCTTTCATGACCATGCCATTTAAAAAATCACTATTGGTTAAAATAGCTTCTTTTGTGGCGTTGGCTTCTTTCCCATTATAGGCTTCTCCAATGATATTGGTAATGGGAATATTAAAAAATTGAGCAAATTTAAAATCGCGCTCATCTCCACATGGCACTGCCATAATAGCTCCTGTACCATAGCCTGCTAAAACATATTCAGAAATCCAAATAGGAATTTGTACCCCATTAAAAGGATTGATTGCATAAGCACCAGTAAAACAACCCGTGATTTTTTTCTCTGCCTGCCTTTCTCTATCACTTCTGCTTTTTACATAAGCAATATAGGCTTCAACTGCGGCTTGTTGTTCGGGGGTAGTAATTGATTCAATTAATGAATGTTCTGGTGCTACTACCATAAAGTCTACACCAAAAATGGTATCTGGCCTAGTAGTGTAAACAGTTAATTTTTGCTGCGAATGAGTAATGTCAAATTCAATTTCGGCACCATAACTTTTGCCAATCCAATTGGTTTGCATTTCTTTCATAGCATCACTAAATTCAATTTGATCTAGCCCGCTAATCAATCTATCGGCATATTCGGTAATGCGTAGATACCATTGTCTTAATCTTTTCTTTACTACAGTATGTCCGCCTCGCTCACTCACTCCATTTACTACTTCATCATTGGCCAGTACCGTGCCCAAAGCTTCACACCAATTTACTTCTCCATGTCCACAAAATGCCAAGCGATATTGCATTAAAATATCCTGTTGTTCTTTTTCGGTATAGCTTTTCCACAGATCAGCAGAAAAGCGAAGTTGATCATTTGCAGGGCAAACATGAACCGTATTTCCTTCCAATTCAAAACTGCTGATTAACGATGCTATACTTTCTGCTTTTTGTGTATGTCTGTTAAAAAAGGATCCAAATAATTGTAAAAAAATCCATTGTGTCCATGTATAATATTCTGGCTCACAAGTTCGCAGTTCCCTACTCCAATCGTAAGAAAACCCAATTTTATTAAGCTGACTTCTAAAATTTTGAATATTCTGCATGGTACTAACAGCAGGATGCACTCCATTTTCTATTGCGTACTGTTCTGCTGGCAAGCCAAAAGCATCATACCCCATTGGATGCAATACATTAAAACCCTTTAATCTTTTATACCTGCTAAAAATATCAGAAGCAATATATCCCAAAGGATGCCCTACATGTAACCCAGCCCCACTAGGGTAAGGAAACATATCCAATACATAAAATTTAGGCTTATTGCTATCATTGCTTACCTTATACGCATTATTCAATGCCCATTGTTCTTGCCACTTTTGCTCTATCGTTCTAAATTGATATTCCATAATACTCCACTTCCTGCGGAAGTTATTTAATGATCAGGTTGAATTTATTTACAATTCTGTAACGCCTTGATTTATATAATCTGTTAAAATATACATTTAATTAAGCGTTTTAATGGCTGCAAATGTAAGTCATTAGCCATCAAAACCCTACATTTGTAGGCCTGTTGGCTCCTGAAAAGGATTTGAGTACCAGCAAATAAATAAAATATCATTCAACTCATGGCGGAAGTAGGAAAATCATCATTGAAAAGAAGTAAGCCAAATTATATTTATACAATCGTTGGAGTTTCCTTGGTATTACTCATCATGGGTATCATGGGATGGTTCTTTTTAAACATTAGTTCTGTAGGTAATGCGTTTAAAGAAGATATTCGTCTCAGTGCCTATTTGCGCACACTTAATAAAGATACCATTGGTCAAATTCAACAGTTTATAGCATCAAAACCTTATGCAAAAAACGTATTATACGTAGATAAAACCTCTGCTAAGCAAATTTGGAATAAGGAAAATAACGAAGATTGGGCTAAAATTTTAGATGTAAACCCACTTCCAGAGAGTATTGATTTTTATGCAAAAGCCGAGTATGTAAATAAAGATAGCTTGGTTAAAATTTCGGATGATTTAATGGCCGCTTATGGCAACCAAATTACCGATTTGCAATACCCACAAACCTTGGTAAACAACTTAAATGAAAGAGCATCTAAAATTGGGTTGATCTTTTTAGTGGTAGCCATTACTTTAAGTTTAATTGTAATTTTTAGTATTGACAATACCATTCGATTGGCCATGTTTAGTAATCGTTTTTTAATAAAAACCATGCAAATGGTAGGTGCTACCAGAGGATTTATTTCAAAGCCATTGAATATTAGAGCACTCATTAATGGACTCATTAGTTCTGGAATTGCCATTGTTTTATTGTTTACCCTAATTGGATGGGCCGAAAGCCAATTTCCCCAATTAAAAGCTATCCGAAATATTCAGCACACACTTATTTTATTTGGAGGCCTAATTGTATTGGGCGTAGGTATTTCTGTAATTAGCACCTACAGAAGTGTACTGAAGTACCTGAAAATGAAACTAGACGAATTATATTAACCAACCTTATTTAATAAATCAACAGATGATGAGTAACGAAACAAATAAAACCACTACTTTATTTTCTAAAGAAAATTATACTTGGATGTTGATTGGAGGTGCAACCATTGCACTCGGCATGTTTTTAATGAGCGGAGGCAAAAGCCCAGACCCCAATGTATTTGATACCAAAGAAGTATACAGTACAACACGCATTACCATTGCCCCTTTATTGATTGTTGCAGGGTTATTGATTGAAGTGTATGCGATATTTAAAAAATCAAAAACTGCTGCTTAATAAGAAAAAGTGGTATTGGTAAAATTATTTTGATTAAAGAAAGCGGTAAAGAACCGCTTTTTTGTTTGTGCTATTCAAGCCATAAACTTTATATTTAAGGTAGAATTACCTACCTAAAACCAACTTTATGACCATTTTTGAAGCTATTGTAATTGCTGTTGTAGAAGGCTTGACAGAATTTTTACCCATTTCTTCTACAGGACACATGATTATTGCCAGTTCTTTTATGAACATTGCTAAAGACGATTTTACCAAACTTTTCGAAATTACCATTCAATTAGGTGCAATACTCTCCGTTATTGTATTGTACCGAAAAAAGTTTTTCCCTTTAAACCACTGGTCGTTTTATGCCAAGCTGCTAATTGCAGTTATTCCAGCACTTGGCCTAGGATTTTTATTTTCCGATAAAATTGATTCTTTACTAGAAAGCCCTCTAACTGTTTCTATCACTATGTTATTGGGAGGCGTAGGACTTATTTTTATTGATTCACTCTTTAAAACGCATACCATAGAAAAGGAGGAAGATATTTCTTTTAAGCGTGCATTTATTATTGGCATTTGGCAATGTATTGCGATGATTCCAGGAGTAAGTAGAAGCGCATCTAGTATTATAGGTGGTATGCAACAAAAGCTTACTCGAAGTTTGGCTGCAGAATTTTCTTTCTTTTTGGCCGTGCCCACCATGGCAGCAGCTACTGGTTATAAAATGTTAAAAGCAATTAAAGAAACTCCCCAACTTTTAACCACCAAAAGCAATTTGGTTTTATTAGGCCTAGGTAATGTAGTAGCATTTATTGTAGCATTATTGGCCATACGTTTCTTCATAGGTTTTTTACAAAAACATGGGTTTCTGTTGTTTGGATGGTATAGAATTATTGTAGGATTGATTTTGATTACCTTAATTTATACAGGTTATTTAAAGTAATATATACATGATAAAAACTGCGGATAAAAAAGTAATCAATGGCTGGGCTATGTATGATTGGGCCAATAGCTCTTATAATTTAGTAATCACTTCTACAATTTTTCCTGCCTATTACGAAGCCATTACTGGGGATGGCAATGATCAAACCTCAGTAGATACAGTAACATTATTTGGAAGGGAATATGTAAATACATCTTTGTACAATTATGCATTATCCATTGCTTTTATTATTGTAGCCATTAGTTCCCCCATATTATCATCTATTGCAGACTATAAAGGCAATAAGAAAAAGTTTTTATTCTTCTTTTGCACTTTAGGTAGTATTGCCTGTTCTTCTATGTATTTTTTTACTAGAAACAATTTAGCTTTTGGGCTTGGTTGTTTAATTGTTGCCTGTATTGGATTTTGGAGTAGTTTGGTTTTTTACAATTCCTTCTTGCCTGAAATTGCAGCCCCAGCAGATCAAGATAGGGTTAGTGCTAAAGGTTTTTCAATGGGTTATATTGGTAGTATGATTTTACAAATTATTTGTTTTGTATTTGTTCTATCCCCACAAACTTTTGGTATTACTGTAGGCAAAGCTTCCCAAATTTCATTTTTGTTAGTTGGTTTTTGGTGGTGGGGATTTGCTCAGTTGTCGTTAAAAAGATTACCTAATAATAAACCCTTGGGCAATACAAATACAGAAAATATTTTCACCAAGGGTTATAAAGAATTAAATAAAGTATGGAAACAACTGAATCAATTACCTGTACTTAAAAGATTTTTACTATCATTTTTCTTTTTTAACATGGGTGTTCAAACAGTAATGTTGGTTGCCACCCTATATGGAAAAAGTGAATTAAATATTCCTACCACCAATTTAATTATTGCCATATTAATTATTCAATTAATTGCCATCCCTGGAGCGTATACCATTGCCTTTTTATCTAAAAAAATGGGCAACTTTCAAGCCTTAATGGTTACAGTTTTCTTCTGGATTATTTTATGTGTAGTAGGCTATAATTTACCACGGAATGGCATTTATGAATTTTATGGTTTGGCCATATTGGTTGGTTTTGTAATGGGAGGCATTCAATCACTAAGCAGGAGCACCTATGCCAAGCTGATGCCCGAAACCAAAGACACCACTTCTTATTTTAGTTTTTATGATGTGACCGAAAAAATAGCCATTGTAATAGGCATGTTTAGCTTTGGCTACATTAATGAATTAACAGGTTCTCAAAGAAATTCTGTATTAGCACTCGTTGTTTTCTTTGTGATGGGCTTAATACTCCTCATCTTTGCCTCAAATAACTTGTCTAAAAAAAGCGCAGTACAATAAGATGAAACTACATACTATTACAGCTGGATACTTTAAATTAGATGGCGGTGCCATGTATGGTGTGGTTCCGAAAAGTATGTGGAACAAACTGAACCCTGCCGATGAAAATAATTTATGTAACTGGGCCTTACGTTGTTTATTAATTGAAGATGGAAAAAGATTAATACTCATTGATACAGGTTGTGGCGAAAAACAAGATGCCAAATTTTTTGGCCATTACTTTTTATACGGTGATTCACTCAATCAATCATTG
>JAVHPL010000156.1:0-33495 GCA_036170555.1 Sediminibacterium sp.
GTTGCAGAAAAATTTGGATTTCACGTAAACACATTCACCCATATTTTAGAAGGGTATAAAGTAGCAGATAGAATAAAAGAACATGGTGCATCTGCATCAACTTTTTCCGATTGGTGGGCCTATAAAAATGAAGTGCAAGATGCTATTCCTTCCAACGCAGCTATTATGACTAAAGTAGGAATAACAGTAGCTATAAATTCAGACGATGCAGAAATGGGCAGACGTTTAAATCAGGAAGCTGCAAAAAGTATTAAATATGGCGGATTAACAGAAGAAGAAGCCTTGAAAATGGTAACCATTAATCCTGCAAAAATGTTGCATGTAGATCGTAAAGTAGGAAGCATTAAAGAAGGGAAAGATGCTGACTTGGTTTTGTGGAGCGATAATCCTTTGAGTATTTATGCTAAATCATTATACACCGTTGTAGATGGTACTATTTTCTTTGATAGAGAAAAAGATGCCGCTATGAGAAAACAAGTGAAAGCAGAACGTACCCGTTTGATTGGCAAAATGGTTGGAGAAAAAAGAAGTGGCGTTCCTGTTTCACCATTTTCTCCTAGCTACAAATACATCAGCACTTGTTTAGATCATGGACACAAAATGGGTATGCTAGAAATGGATGCTGATGATGTAGAATAATTAATGTGAATCACTAAAAAATTTACCATGAAAAAAATACTATTTATACTAAGCAGTTTTGTTCTGATTTCGAGCATAACGATGGCACAGGAAACTATTTATCCTGCAAAAAAACAAACTGGTCTTTTATTTTTAACTAACGGTACAGTTCATATTGGAAACGGTACAGTAATAGAAAACGCGACTATTAAAATTAACAATGGAAAAATTGAGGAAATAGGTACCAATATAAAGATTCCTGCAGATGATGTACAAGTTTTTGATGTAAAGGGAAAACAGGTATATCCGGGATTAATTCTTCCCGCTTCTATTTTAGGTTTACAAGAAATTACTGGCATTAGAAGTATGCAAGACTTTAATGAAATAGGAGATCTAAACCCCAATATTCGTTCTATTGCAGCGTACAATGCAGATTCTAAAATTACCAACACCTTACGATCTAATGGAATATTACTGGCACATACTGCACCACAAGGTTCCTTGGTAGCTGGTCAATCTTCCATAGTACAATTAGACGCTTGGAATTTAGAAGACGCAGCATATAAAACCGATATGGGAATGAATTTGTACATGCCTAGTTTATTATCAAGACCAGGTGGTCGCTTTGGGGCAATTTTTGCCATGTTATTTCCTCAGCAAGGTAATCCTACTAAAGAAGCAATAGATAAAATTGAAAAAGTAAAAGAGTTCTTTCGAGAAGCTAAAGCCTATTTACAAGAGGAGCATGCAACTCCAAATTTAAAATTAGAAGCCACTCGCAGATTATTTTCAAAAAAACAAAAACTCTTTGTGCATTGTAATCAAGTAAAACAAATGTTACTAGCCATAGATTTTGTAAAAGAATTTGATTTTAGTGTAGTGCTAGTAGGTGCATCCGATAGCTGGCAAATTGCCGATTTATTAAAACAATATCATATTGGCGTAATCTTAAGTCAAATGCACGATTTGCCAACCCTAGATGATGATGATGTAGATCAGCCTTACAAAACTGCAAGCTCCCTACAAAAAGCTGGGGTATTATTTTGTATAAATGATGATGATCCACAAAACAGGGGCAGAAACCTTCCATTTAATGCAGGAACAGCAGCAGCTTATGGATTAGATAAAGAAGCTGCTTTAAGCGCCATCACCCTGAATACGGCAAAAATATTAGGTATTGATGATGTAACTGGCTCTATAGAAAAAGGCAAGGATGCCAATATAATAGTTAGCGAAGGTGATATCTTAGATATGAAAAGCAGTATGGTGTTGCATGCATTTATTCAAGGCAGAAAAATTATCTTAGATGATAAACACAAACAATTATTTGAGCGTTACAAATACAAATACAGTATAAAATAAACTTAAATTACTAGATATAACATAACCCTTCCCATTTTAACGGGGAGGGTTTTTTTATACGGGTATTTACTACCTTAGCCAAATGGCTAAAAAGCTTTTTTTACTAGATGCATTGGCACTTATCTATCGCGCTTATTATGGGTTAATCAGAAACCCTAGAATTACCTCAAAAGGTATAAACACGAATGCACAATTTGGTTTTACCAGCACCCTCTTCGATTTAATAAATAAAGAAAAACCTAGTCATTTAGCCGTATGTTTTGATACACATGCACCAACCGAGCGTCATACAGACTTTACAGATTATAAAGCCAATAGGCAAGAAGCACCAGAAGATTTAATTGCATCAATTCCAGATATACAAAAAATTATCAGAGCATTTAATATTCCCGTAGTGGAGATGGATGGATACGAAGCAGATGATGTAATTGGAACACTAGCTTGGCAGGCAGCCGAAGTGGGTTATGAAGTTTACATGGTTACACCAGATAAAGACTATGGTCAATTATTAGTAAAACCCAATGTATATATTTATAAACCTCCCTATATGGGAAGCTCAGAAGAAATATTAACTGCAGAAAAAGTATGTGCAAAATGGGATATTGCCCGTATTGAACAAGTGGTAGATATGCTTGGCTTAATGGGAGATGCAGTGGATAATATTCCCGGCATCCCAGGAGTAGGGGAAAAAACGGCAGCAAAACTGTTAAAAGAATTTGATACAATAGAAGGCGTACTGGCTAATGCAGAAAATTTAAAAGGAGCATTAGGAGAAAAAGTAAGAAATGGAAAAGAGCTGGCCATCATGAGTAAAAAATTAGCCACTATTATTACAGATGTTCCTGTTCAATTTCATGAAGAAGATTATAAATTAAAAGATTGGAATACCGAAGCATTAAATGAAATTTTTACAGAATTAGAATTTAAAACTTTAGGAAAAAGAATATTAGGAGAAACCTTCAATGCATTTCAACCGGTGCAAACATCTGTACAAACAGATTTATTTGGAAATATTGTTGAAAATAAAACAGTAATACAAAAACAACCAAATAGTATAGAACAGACTGAAGAAAAAATATCATCAGTAGGTTTAGTTGCTACAAAAAATATTGAAAACACTGCTCACCAATACGAATTAGTAGAAGGTCAACAATCAATTGAGGCGTTAATAAAATTATTACTGGGCCAAAAAGAAATTTGCTTTGATACAGAAACAACCGGAACAGATGCTAATAATGTTGAAATTGTAGGGCTTAGTTTTTCTTATGAAAGCCATAGAGCATATTATATTGGATTTAGTTCAGATCAAGAAAAAACAAAACAAACCCTTTATTTATTTCAAGAATTATTTAATAAAAAAGAAATTACCTGGATAGGTCAAAATATAAAATATGATCTGCTCATTTTAAAATGGTATGGAATTGAAGTAAAAGGAAATTTATTCGATACCATGTTAGCTCATTATGTTATAGAGCCAGAAGGCAGACGCAGTATGGATTTACTAAGTGCACAGTATTTAGGTTATGAACCTGTTTCTATTGAAACCCTTATTGGAAAAAAAGGAAAAAACCAAGGAAACATGCGGGACGTTTCTATTGATAAAATAAAAGAATATGCCGCAGAAGATGCAGATATCACCCTTCAATTGAAAAAAGTATTTGTTCCATTATTAAAAGAAAAAAAAGTAGAAAAGGTTTTTAACGAAGTAGAGAATCCACTGGTTAGGGTACTCGCTAATATGGAATTTGAAGGCATAAAAATTGATGAAGCTTTTTTAAAAGAGTATAGTAAAGAGTTAGAAATAGAAGCAAAAAAATGTGAAGAAAGTGTTTATGAACAAGCGGGAGTACGTTTTAATTTAGCTTCTCCTAAACAATTGGGTGAGGTATTGTTTAACAAATTAAATTTAAATGCTAAAGCAAAAAAAACAAAAACAGGGCAATATGCAACAGGGGAAGATGTATTACTAAAATTAGCAAATCAATATAAAATTGTAGATGATATTTTGGGTTTTAGAGAACTAACAAAATTAAAATCAACCTATGTAGATGCATTGCCCCAAATGATCAACCCCAGAACAGGAAGAGTTCATACAAGTTATGCGCAAGCTATAGCTGTAACCGGCAGGCTTAGTAGCAACAATCCTAACTTGCAAAATATACCTATCAGAACAGCAAGAGGAAGAGAAATAAGAAAAGCCTTTATTGCAAGAGATCCATCTAGAATATTAATGAGTGCGGATTACTCACAAATAGAATTGAGAATTGTGGCTGCAATTAGTGGCGATACCAATATGTGTGAAGCATTTAAATTAAGGAAAGACATACATACAGCAACAGCTTCGAAAGTTTACGGAATTGCAGAAAACGAAGTAACTAAAGAAATGCGTTACAAAGCAAAAAGTGTAAACTTTGGAATTATATACGGTCAAGGTGCATTTGGATTAGCGGATAATTTGGGAATTAGTAGAACGGAAGCAAAAGAAATTATTGATAACTATAAAAAAGAATTTCCGCTTATTCAACAATACAAGGATAGTCAAATAAATTTTGCCAAGGAACACGATTATGTTGAAACATTGATGGGAAGAAAGCGATGGTTAAAAGATATTAATAGTAGCAATTTTACAGTAAGGGGCTATGCAGAAAGAAATGCCATTAACTCTCCTATTCAAGGAACTGCTGCAGATATGATTAAATTGGCTATGATTCGTATACATCATGAAATGCTTGTAGGTAACTGGCAATCGAAAATGATTTTACAGGTTCATGATGAATTAGTATTTGATGTAGTGCAAGAAGAAGCAGATCGTTTAGAAGAACTGATTATCAACTGTATGGTGAATGCGTTGCCACTCCCCAATGATGTTCCTGTAGAAGCTGAAGTGGGTAGGGGCAAAAACTGGTTAGAAGCACATTAAAAAATTTATATGAATTGGCAATTATTCTTTTTCTCTTTTCAAAAAATTAGTTCGCGTTATTTTTTGGTAGCGCTATTTGCGTTTGTAATTTATTATGTGATTTTTAAAAATCATTTTTTTTATCAAAAAATTCAACAGCGTTTTCCTAAAACAGCCAATTATTTAAGAGAGGGCGGTTATTCATTGTTAACTATGTTAATTTTTAGTATCATCATTGTGGTGTTGAATAGCCCGCCCATTTTAGCACACACAACTCGTTATAAAGAAATAACCGAACACAGTTGGGCATATTATTTTTTAGTTTTTCCTATTTTGTTTTTTATGCACGATCTCTATTTTTATGTAGCCCATAGAATTATGCACCATAAGATATTTTTTAAATATATTCACTTGGTTCACCATCAATCCGTTAATCCTTCTCCCTGGGCAGCTTATGCATTTCATCCATTAGAAGCTGTGATAGAACAGGGCATTGTGGTGCTATTTTATTTTACCCTACCCATCCATATAACACATTTAGCAATTTTCTTTTTATTCTCTATAATTTATAATGTGTATGGTCATTTAGGATATGAACTATATCCAAGAGGCTTTAATAAAACATTGATAGGTAAATGGATTAATACATCAACCAATCACAATCAACACCATCAATATTTTAAAGGTAATTATGGTTTATATACATTGATATGGGATCGGTTGTTTGGTACAATCAGGGCAGACTATGATGAACGTTTTGAAGAAGTAAGCAGCAGAATTTCTAAAACCGTTTCTTCATCTCAAATTTAAAAATCGGTTACCTTATTTTTTTTTATAAATTGGTACTGTGCTACACGGTTCACCATACATAATACTCTTTACATAAGGTCTTAAAATATTCGTGATGCTAACATAAGCAGATTCTGGAATGTGAATTTCTCCGCATCCTTTTACTACAACACGCTGATTAGCATAAATAGATCCATCTATTTCGTTGATTTTGTTAAGTAGTAGTTGTTCTTTTAATTGATTTTCGGTTCCAAATACTATATCCTTAGCAAAAGGTTGAAGGTTAGAAGCAACCAACATATTTGCCCACATAGGAATAATAGCATCAGCAGAACAAGTAATAGCAACACTGGTATTCTGATATTCTTCCCAAGGAATGGTTAACAGAGCTGCTCTAAAGTCTTTCTCCTTTAAAATTAATCCCATAAACAAATGGTCTTTTAAATCAAAAACTTTGATATTACCCTTAGGATAAAATTCTTCTAGGTCAATACTAATAATACCACTTTCGGCTACTTTGTTAACGAAGGTTTCCATAACGTATGTAAAATTAAGTAAAGCTTATCAGATAAATTTTCGATACCCGTAAAAACAAAGGCCCGGATATCCGGGCCCTTTTAAATGTATATTCTTATGATTAATAAAATGTAGAACGGAAATCTTTTATTTCAGCCGCTTTTCTCAAAGCTTCTACACTTCTATAAATACTCATTTTTCTTGTTTGAATTAATCCTTGTTTAACAATATCACTAGAAGAAATATTGCTATTTGCTCCTATAGATTCTCCCCTTACCGCAAAAACACCAGAAGTACCAGCAATTAAGCTACTTACTTTTCCTTGCAATGATTTATTAAACGCAGCACCTACCACTTTAGGTTCACTTCCTATACCAGAAACAAAAGCAGCAGCAAATCCTAAGCTGTCTGCACGTAAAATAGGAGAACCAATAGACGTGGAAATTTGTTCTAATGTGGTTCCTTTCATTTTGGTATTAATAATAATATTCGCTTTTTTCTCATTTCTAACAATTCCTTCTACCAACGAACGAGCTTCATTTGCATTCATCAATCCTGGTTTATTAACAGCGCTTATATAGGCTACTATATAACGATCACCTATTTCTGTGGGCTCTAAAATATCACCCAGCTTTTTTTCGTAAATGGTACGAACAAAACTTCTTGTTTGTCCTAGTGCATTAATATTAAAATCGTTTTGTTTAATTTCAGTAGCATTAAAAACAGTTAAATTTTGTTTACTGGCAAATTCATTAAATTCTTTAATTGATTTACTTTTTGTTGCAAACTGTGCAGCCGCTGTTTCAGCCGCCCCTATTGTTTCATTACTAGCAATTATTGGTTTTGCTAAGTAGGCTACTTTATATGCTGCATTTACATTTTTTTGTGCTAATACTTCCATATAGTGATATCCAAATTCTGTTTTAACAACGCCTTTTGTTCCTACTGGCTTATCAAAAGAAAAATCATTAAAAGGTATCATCATTTGCCCTTGAGGGAAAAATTCATAAACGCCTCCATTGGTTTTACTACCCGGATCGTCTGAATATTTTTCTACCAATACATTAAAATCAGCTCCTCCTTTTATAGCATTCTCTATACTATCAATAATTTTTTTACCAGCAGAATCTGTGCGAATTTGTTGGCCGCTTCTTGGGTCGGTAGTAGCTACTAGAATATGTCTTACCTTAGCACTATCAGGCCACTGCTTTATTCCAATCATTTTGGCAATCACATAATTATTTCCATCTACATAGGGTCCAAATAAACCTCCTACTGGTAATTTAACAATAGAATCTTTTATGCTCATTTGCATTTTACTTCTACTAAAGTAACTTTCATAATAAGGTAGTTCTGTTCCAACCTTACCTAAAAAAGCTTTTGCATCTGGTGCATTTGAAAAATCATTTTTAAGCGCTACTAATTGGTTTAGGGTATTAGAAGAATCTAATCCTGAAGGGCCTGCATTAAAAGAAACATAACTAATAGCCCTTGTTTCTTCTTCTTTTTCAAATTCACTTGCGTGCTTTTTTACATAAGCATTAATATCTTCATCAGAAACCTTTGCTAAACTATCTGCAATAGAAACATACGGATAATAAACATAAGAAACAGATGCAATAGCATTATTGTCTGCATTTTGTTTTTCTACCATCCATTTTGGAATATAAACAGATTGTACCAATAAGTTTTGATACTTTGTTCTCTTTCCATTTTCTAAAAGAGGCTCTATATATGCAGCATTAATCATTTTCAATTGTTCAGCATTTTTACTCTTTTTAATTTGAGCAAAAGCACGCTTTGCATCATCTACTCTAAAAACACCTGTTTGTGGATCGGTAAATTCTTGTTTAAGTGGTGAATTTTCACTAAATAAAATTTCATTCATTTCTTTAGCAGAAACCACTAAACCAAGTTTTTCAAATTCTTGGTTTAATACAGTTCTTTCAACTTCCTGATTCCATACATTACCAATCAATTGTTCACGAGTTGCTCCTTGACCAGCATACATTTGTTCCTGCAATTTTAATTTTTCTTCAAAATCTCCTCTTTGAATAGCAGTTCCATTTACTTTAGTTATAACAGAGCTGTTAGAAAAAGCAGTTCCTCCCCTACCGGCTCCGTCCTGAAGAATAAAGGCAATTAATGCCAATGCAATGATCACAAAAACAATCCAGGTTCCTTTGTCACGAATAGTTTGAATTACAGACATAATAGATAAATTGAAATATTTTCCCTCATCTTTATAGGGGACGCAAAAATAAGGGAAAAACCAGTGAAAAAGATATACACATCAGACTGTGCATTTTAGCTAAAATGGGTGTAGAAATAGGTATTTCAGCATTTAAATAGTGCAAAGAAAAAGAATAAGTAGTATAAAAAGGGATTGATTTATCTGTTTATATTAAGAATCTTGCTAAGTTATCCATGTTGATTAACAGTGTATACACTGTTAATCAATAAAAATTTAATATGTGTATTCAACAAAATAAACTTGTTAATAGATCAATAAAAGCAATTATAGATAGAATTTAATGAGTGAATAAATATGTTAATAGCTGTTAATAAATACAGTATTATTAACTTTGTTGTTTGTGTGTAATTAAGTTATCAAGATATACACACCCGTAATAGTAATAGTTTCTCTTATTAAAATGTATTATTAAATATTATTACCGTGGATATTAACATTGCAAAAGAAAAGTTGATTGAAAAAGGTTTTTTAGATTTGGAAATTGATCCACAATGTGATCTCTTTGCAGAGATTCAAAAACTTAAAAAGGAAAAAAATGCGGTTATACTCGCCCACTATTACCAAGAAACAGATATTCAAGATGTGGCCGATTTTATTGGAGATAGCTTGGGATTGGCACAGAAAGCCGCAGAAACCGATGCAGAAATAATTCTATTTGCCGGTGTTCATTTTATGGCAGAAACCGCAAAAATTTTAAATCCCACTAAAAAAGTTTTATTACCCGATTTACATGCAGGTTGTTCTTTAGCAAATAGTGCTCCTACAAATTTATTTAAACTATTTAAAGAAAAATATCCAGATCATCTCATTATATCTTACATTAATTGTACAGCTGAAATAAAAGCCTTAAGTGATATAATTTGCACGAGTAGTAATGCAGAAAAAATTATTGATTCTCTTCCTTTAAACCAACCAGTTATATTTGCTCCAGATAAAAATTTAGGTGCATATCTTAATAAAAAAACAGGAAGAAATATGCGTTTATGGAATGGGGCCTGTATGGTACACGAAATTTTTAGTTTAGAGAAAATAACCAAACTTAAAATAAGGCACCCGAAAGCAAAACTACTTGCTCATCCTGAATGCGAAGAGGCAATATTAAACATTGCAGATTTTATAGGAAGTACTACTGAAATATTAAATTTTTCTATAAATGATTCTTCTGAGCAATATATTGTTGCAACAGAAACAGGTATTTTACACCAAATGCAAAAAAATACCCCTAAAAAAACATTTATTCCAGCACCTCCAAATAATAATTGTGCTTGCAACGATTGTCCATATATGAAGATGAATACTTTAGAAAAAATATATCTTTGTTTAAGGTATGAGCTTCCAGAGTTAATAATGGATGAACAAATACGAGTAAAAGCAAAAAAGCCCATGGATAGAATGATGGAAATAAGTAAAAAGGCTGGATTACTGAATTAAGGAATTTTTTGTTTAAACTTTATTTAGTATAAAATTTAAAGTATATTCAAAGTATAGACTTTAATTCCAAAATCTATGCTTGTTCCTGAAAATAATCCATCAAATTTATTTTTAAATCCTTTAGAAATACTCAATCGGATTAACCAGGCAATTATTGCCATAAACAGTCAAAGAGATATTACTTATTTTAATGAAGCTGCAGGCAAGTATTTTAATGTTGATTATAAAACAATCATTGGAAAAAATATATGGAAGGAATTTCCAAATAAGCAGGGTAATACTTTTCAAAAAAAATGTGATGAAGCCTTAAAAAATCAAACAGCAATTTATATTGAAGAATTTAATGAAGAAAAAAATAAATGGTTTGAAAAACGAATTTATCCTTCCTTATCTGGTTTAACTATTTGTATAATGGATATTACAGATAGTAAAAATAGTAATTTAAATGAAAAAGAATTAAAAACAAAAATTACAGAGGCAGATATTAAATTTTTTAAAACCTTTCATGAAAATCCCATTCCCCTCTCATTAAGAGATTTAGCAACTCATACCATTGTAGATGCCAACAAAGCCTTATTAGACTTATTAGAGTTAACAAGAGAGGAATTTATTGGAAAACAATTACATGAAATAAAATTAATTATTGATAATCAAAATAATCAAGAGTATTATGAAGATTTTTTAAATAAGAAAAATTTGCATAAGTCCGCCCATACCATGCAAATGCCTTCAGGAAAAAAGGTAAGTGTATTAATTAATAGATCGGTAATAGAAATAAATGGAAGGGAATTAACACTTACTAGTTTTGTAGATATGACTCATATTTACATTGCAGAGAAAAAGATAAAAGAAAATTATAAAATTGCGCAAGACTTTAAATATGCTTTAGATGAATCAGCAATCGTTACTTTTACAGATGCAACTGGTGTTATAATTTATGCAAATGATAATTTTTGCTCTATATCAGGATTTAGTAGAGAAGAACTAATTGGAAAAAACCACCGTATAGTAAATTCAGGATTTCATCCTTCTTCTTTTTTTTCAGATTTATGGAATACAATAAATTCGGGTAAAATATTTAGGGGTGATGTAAAAAGCAAATCGAAAAACGGAGAATTTTATTGGGCAAGAACAACCATCGTTCCCCTTTTAGATGAAAAAGAACAACCATTTCAGTTTGTGGCAATTCGATACGATATAACACACGAAAAACAAGCTGAAGAAAAACTAATGGATCAATTAAAAAAGTTAAGAGAAATTGCATGGATTCAATCTCATTTAGTAAGAGCTCCTTTAGCCAAAATAATGGGAATTGCAGATTTAATTAGAAAAAATATTTGTACCCAAGAAGAACAAAATGAATTATTATCTGGTATACTCGATTCTTCTAAAGAATTAGATCAAATGATTAAGTCTATCATAGATAAAACACAAGCAATAGATAAGAAGGAAGAATAAAAACATGAAATCAACTATTAATACTCTTATACAAGATCATCAAATTGCTGCTATCATTTTTGATTTAGATGGAACTATGGTGGATAATAATAATTATCATTTAGCCAGTTGGAGACAGTATCTAAAAGAAAAGCAAATAGAAATTAGTGAAGAAGCATATAAAAAACATATTAATGGTAGAACCAACAAAGACGCCATTGAATATATTTATCAAAGAAAAATGAGCAATCAAGAAGCCATGGAATATGCGCTTCAAAAAGAAATGATTTATAGAAAATTATATGCTCCATATATAAAGCCCGTAAAAGGGTTAATAGAATTAATTAATCATATTCACCAAAAAAAAATAAAAATGGCCATTGCCACTTCGGGCATTCAGGTAAACATTGATTTTTTATTTGATCATATTCCTATAAAACAATATTTTTCTGCAGTCATTAATTCGGCTCATATAAAAAAAGGTAAACCAGATCCAGAAATTTTTTTAACTGCTGCAAATACCCTACAAGTTAATCCAAACGCTTGTTTGGTATTTGAAGATGCAGCAGTTGGTGTGAAAGCTGCAAAAGATGCAGGAATGTATGTAGTGGCACTTACTACTACCCAAACCGAAGTGGAGCTTTCGGAAGCTCATTTAATTATTAACAATTTCACTACCTTACTTTAAATTAACAACATAACATGAGATTATTAATAAGCCTATTGTTTTGTACAGTGGGAATAGCTTACGGGCAACAATATCAAAAAGTACATGGTAAAGCCATCATGGTAGATTCGCACAACGATATACTTACCGCAGCTATTGAAAAAAATGTACAAATAGATCAAGACCTTAGCGGAAAAACCCATTCCGATTTAGCAAGGTTTAAAACCGCGGGTATTGATGTGCAATTATTTTCGGTTTGGTGTGATGGAAATAAACAAGAACCTCTTGCCTGGGCTAATAGAGAAATGGATACACTAGATGCGGTGATTGCTAGAAATCCAACGAAAATTGTTCTCGTAAAAAATTATTCCGAATTAATGTCAGCTATCAACAAAAATAAGTTAGCTGCTATGTTTGGTATAGAAGGTGGACACATGATAGAAAATAAGCTAGAGAACCTAGATCATTTTTACAACCGTGGCGCAAGGTATATGACCCTTACTTGGAATAACTCTACCACATGGGCTAGTTCTGCATGGGACGAAACAGCAGCAGCACAAAAATCAACTGTAGAAAAAACATTTACACCAGGCCTCAATGATTTTGGAAAGCAGGTAATTAAACGCATGAATCAATTGGGTATGTTAATAGACCTTAGCCATGTTGGTGAACAAACATTTAAAGATGCGATTGCTCTAACTACCAAACCCGTTTTGGTTTCTCATAGCAATGCTTATACACTTTGTCCCGTTCCCAGAAATTTAAAAGATGAACAAATAGATGCGATTGGAAAAAACGGAGGAGTAATTCAATTGAATTTTTATTCTGGATTTGTAGACAGTGCATTTAAAAATAGAGAAACCCAATTCATGTTATCACATGCAAAGGAATTAGACTCCTTAATGAAGGGCGGCGTTCAAAAAGAATATGCCATGAGCATGATTGCAGCTAAATACTATGCCGAATCCAATGCACTGCGCCCACCACTTAATGCGCTTTTAGATCATTTAGATTATATCGTTAACAGAATTGGAGTAGATCATGTAGGCATGGGTTCTGATTTTGATGGAGTAACATCTACCCCACTTCAACTAGATGATATCACTTGCTATCCACTCATTACCAAAGCACTTTTAGAAAAAGGGTATAGTAAAAAACAAGTGTACAAAATTATGGGCGGCAATTTTTTAAGGGTATTAAAAGCCAACCAATAATACTCGCTCTCCAAAAAAACATATACTTATATCCGTTCGTGTAAGAAATAAGGCCATTGATTAACCTTCACTAACTTTATGTTTTATTGATTACTATTATGAATAAAATATTTTTAGCAATCAGCTATTGCTGTATTAGCGCATTGGCTTTATCTCAGCCTACACAAAAACCGCCATTACATGGAAAAAACTGGATGGCCATTACAGGAAAGCCATTGGCTGCAACAGCAGGTTCCATGGTGTTTCAACAAGGAGGTAACGCTGTTGATGCGGCTGTTGCTATGTTGGCCGCCACCTGTACTATGTGGGATGTATTAAGCTGGGGCGGCGAAACTCAGGCCCTTATTTATAACCCCAAAACCGGAAAAGTAATTGGAATCAATGCCCTGGGAGTAGCGCCAACCGGAGCAACCCCCGAATTTTTTAAAAGTAAGGGTTATGGTTTCCCCCCAGAGTATGGTCCTTTAGCAGCCGTTACACCCGGCACAGTAGGCGGCATCTGCCATATATTAAGTGAATATGGAACCATGAGTTTAAAGCAAGTGTTGGCGCCCGCAATGCAATTAGCAGCGGGTTATCCTATAGAAGCACAAACAGCCAATAGCATCGAAAGAGGAAAAGAACGCATTAAACAATGGCCCTATAGTAAAAAAGTTTTTTTAACCCATTTTGGCGAAAAAAGAGAAGCACCAGAGGCTGGCGAAATTTTTGTACAACAAGATTTATTGAACACCCTCACCAAATTGGTAGAAGCAGAACAGAAAGCACTGAAAAACAAAAAAACACGCAAGCAAGCCATACAAGCTGCTTATGATCGTTTTTATAAGGGCGATATAGCAGATGAATTTGTAAGAGGAAGTAAAGAACAGGGCGGATTAATTACCAAAGAAGATTTAGCTAACTGGAGGGTGAAAGAAGAAGACCCGATGATGGTAAATTATAAAGGGATAGATGTATATAAATTATCACAGTGGACACAGGGCCCTGTGCTTTTACAATCATTAAATATTTTAGAAAATTTCGACTTAAAAAAAATGGGATATAATTCTCCGCAGTATATCAACACCGTATATCAATCTATGAGTTTGGCTTTTGCCGATAGAGATTTTTATTATGGAGATCCTGCATTTGCGCCCACCAGGCAACCCATGAAAGGCTTGCTGAGTAAAGAATACGCAAAACAAAGGGCATTGCTCATCAACCCCGAAAAAAACAATGCCGATATTGCTGCAGGTGATCCTTATCCTTTTGAAGGCGGTACCAATCCTTACAAAGAATTATTAGAAAAAAGAAAAATGGATGCCGATAGCAATACCAAAAGAAATTTTGTTCCAGCTCATGATAGCACCGCAACAGCTATGTTAGAAACAGAATTGTACATGGATCGTTTATGGCGTGGAACTACCAGTGTAGAAGCTGCAGATAAAGATGGATGGGTTGTATCTATTACGCCTAGCGGCGGATGGTTGCCAGCCTGTATTGCAGGCAATACAGGTGTGGGTATGAGCCAGCGTATGCAAAGTTTTGTGTTAGATGCCGAGCTGAATCCATTTAATGTGGTGGCACCTGGCAAAAGACCAAGGGTAACCCTAACGCCTTCTATGGCATTAAAAGAGGGCAAACCTTATTTGTCTTTTGCTGTTCAGGGTGGAGACACACAAGATCAAAATCTATTGCAGTTCTTTTTAAATATGAATGAATTTGGAATGACCGTGCAACAAGCTAGCGAAGCGGCCAATATTAATACCAATCAGTTGTGGTTATCCTTGGGAGGAACCAAAATAGCAGATCGAAAACCAAGAGCCGGGAATCTCTTGCTATCTAATAAAACGCCCGAATCTACCCGAGAAATATTAAAAAAAATGGGCTATAAACTTAGTTTTGGGGAACGTACCAGCGGCCCCATCAATGCTATTTTTTTAGATAGAAAACATGGATCTATTTGGGGCGGTTCTTCTAATAATGGAGAAGATTATGGAATTGGCTGGTAGGATTGGTCTTAAAACCCTCCCCATCCGCTAAAAAACATATAGAACTAGTATAAGTACGCTGCCAAAAAACAAGGCGGCGTATTAATTTAGCACAACAAACTAAAAACTAAAGCCGTTAGTAAAAAAATACTAAAAAAATTAGTGTTAATTAATAAAATCGCCTTAGTTTTACATCACCATTAAATTTGACCCATAAAATAGAACCAATGAGCAATGCAGAAAAATTAAAAGCACTAAAGCTTACAATTGACAAAATAGACAAGGATTATGGAAAAGGAAGTGTGATGATGATGAACGAGAAGAGCACTGGACCAATGGAAGTAATCTCTACAGGTTCAATTGGCCTAGATACAGCCCTTGGTGTGGGCGGTTTGCCCAAGGGTAGAATTGTGGAAATATATGGACCAGAATCATCTGGTAAAACCACCATTGCTATTCATGTTATAGCAGAAGCCCAGAAAAAAGGCGGCATGTGTGCCATCATAGATGCAGAACACGCTTTTGACAGTGCCTATGCGCAAAAATTGGGAGTAGATGTAGACAATTTATTAATTTCTCAACCAGATTACGGAGAACAAGCATTGGAAATTGCCGACCGATTAATTTTATCTGGTGCAATTGACGTAGTAGTAATTGATTCTGTTGCAGCATTGGTACCCAAAAGTGAATTAGAGGGTGAAATGGGGGATAGTAAAATGGGTTTACACGCAAGATTGATGAGCCAGGCATTGAGAAAGTTAACGGCTACCATCAATAAAACCAATACTATCTGCATTTTCATTAATCAGTTGAGAGAGAAAATAGGGGTCATGTTTGGTAATCCAGAAACCACTACTGGTGGTAATGCACTTAAATTTTACGCTTCTGTGCGTTTGGATATTCGAAGAATGACTCAGATTAAAGATGGAGATTCGGCAATTGGAAACCGCGTTAAAGTAAAAGTGGTAAAAAACAAAGTAGCACCACCGTTTAGAGCTGCAGAATTTGATTTAGTTTTTGGAGAAGGTATTTCTAAAATTGGAGAGATTATAGATATGGGAGTAGAGTTAGGTATTGTGAATAAAAGTGGAAGCTGGTTTAGCTATGATACCAATAAATTGGGTCAGGGACGCGATTCAGTAAAAACCTTATTACACGATAATCCCGAATTGGCCAATGAAATTGAAGCAAAAATCAGGGCAAAACTGGCAATTGATCTTTTACCTGCCGTAGAACCAGAAAAATAAAAATCTTGGATGGGTTAGTAACTAAGCCAAGCCCCAACCATTCGGTTGGGGTTTTTGTTTTGGGTTTAATTAGTAGTCAATATAATATTAAGCCCGCCCTTAGCGTTTTACGGAGGTAGATATACAATTTATCCATCCATATGAACACTAGGGTGCCCGAACATTCCCTCCAAGGCAACGCACTTGCGCTTTGCTTACTACTCTTTTTATTGAGTATGGGCACTTTATGCTTTGCACAAAAAGGAATTTCTTATGATATACGTCCTTTTAAAAAAGAAGCAATTTTTAGAGAAGATGATAAAGTTGGCTATGATGTTCGATTAAAGAATAATACGGGCGAGAAAATTAGGGGAAGCATCAAAGTGAATGTAAAAAACTATAAAGGGGAAGAAACTTTTCATCAAGACATGGGGTTTACCATGGATGCAAAAAGAGGATTTGCTACCGACTTAAAATTAGAAAATGATAGAACCGTTCCAGGGTTTTATGAAATGACTATTATTGTTAGCGCCAATAGATATGCAGATACTTTACATTTTGGTTATGGAGTAGATCCCGAAAAAATTTATTCCAACGTAACCCGTCCGCCCGATTTTGATCAGTTTTGGGATGATGCTAGAAGAGACTTAATTAATATTGATCCTAAATTTAGGGTTACCAGAAGAGGAGATCAGAGTACCCGTGAAGTAGATGTATTTTTAGTAGAATTTCAATCTATTGATTTACAAACCATCCGTGGATGGTTATCGGTACCAAAAGACAAGGGAAAGTTTAAAGTGTTGTATGAGTTGCCTGGATATTTAGAAGACCTTCGCCCAGATTCTCTAAGAAAAGATATGGCCGTTTTTAGGTTAAATGTAAGGGGGCACGGAAATAGCAAAGATAATACCAATGCCGATTTCAACACATACAATATTATTAACCTCAATGATAAATATAAGTATATCTATCGCGGAGCTTATATGGACGCATTAAGAGGATTAGATTTTATTTATAAACACGAGCATTTAAAACTAGATATCAAAAAAGTAATTGTAAAAGGGCAAGGTCAGGGAGCTGTTTTGGCATCTGTAGTTGCTTCGATGGATTCTAGGCCACAGGGTTGTATTATTGAGCGCCCAGTTTATGTAGATATGAGAACCCTTTTCATGATGGCTGAAACTCAAAAGGTACAACCATGGCCGGTTAGAAATTTTCAAGCGTATATTGCCAATCCACGCAATAGATTAAATAAAGAAGGCTTGTTTAGAAACTGGGATTATTACGACCCCGTAAATTTTGCTACCAATATTAGATGCCGCGTTTTATTTGGCCACAATCTTAAAAATACAGTTTGCCCTCCGCAAGCTGCTATTGCATTATATAACCAAATTAGAATAGATAATCGTGAAATATATATGGCTCCAGACGAAGACGGTATGAACTATATATATTATGGTTTTCAAAACTACTGGATTAAAAAAATTCTCTGATAATATTCAAACAACCCATAAGAATGAAACAAATCTTCACCCTTATTTTTTTTGCGTTCATAACAAACTTTGTATATGCTGGTTTCCCTATTGGGAAAGGTAAATACTTAATTGTACCCTCATATAATTTATATACTGCCAAAGGATATTGGAATGAATCTGGTAGTTATACCGATTATACCAATAATGGAAGATTTGCTTCCCATTATTTTGGTTTGTATGGTGGACTGGGACTTACCGAGAAATTAGATTTTGTAGGGAACATTAATTATACCATTCAACGTAAAATGGAAACTAATTTTACTGAACAAAATGCAAGTTTGGGTGATGCTACCGTTGGTTTGCAATATTTGATGAATAGTTTTGATTACTATAAATTTTTAACATTTTCAGGATCATTAATAGTTCCATTATATCAAAACAATCCATCTAAAACACCTTACACCGGATTTCAACAAGTTGGGGGAGAGGTAAAAATGGCTTTTTCTGGAACCAATAGAGAAAGACTAAAAAATACCTACTATGATGTAAATGTAGGATTGCGTCAATATTTTAGTGCCGAGGGCCCTACGCAAATTTTCTTTGATGCCCTGTTTGGTTTACCTCTAAATGAAATGAATAAACTTACTTTTTCTATGAGTGGAAATAAATCGAATAGCTCTACATCAGTATTTAATTTCAATAATCTATCGGCTAACCGATCTTTTTCTTACTTCCGTTTAACAACAGGATATGGTAGAAAGATTGACCAGAACTATCAGTTCTTTATAACGCTATTTACCGATGTTACCGGAAAAAATACAGGTAAGGGAGGTGGAGGTGCTATTTCAATAGTTGCAGAACTATAAATAGTTAAAAAGATATTCATGAAATCAAACGTATATATACCCGCACTAACAGGAGTAAGAGCCATTGCTGCTTTTTTAGTTTTCTTTCATCACTTTAATCAGGCAGAATTTCCCTATCCTTTGTTTCGTATACTAAACGAATTTCATATTGGTGTTACCTTATTTTTTGTGTTGAGTGGATTTTTAATTTGTTTGCGTTATTTTGATACTTGTGAAATTAGCGGCAACTGGTTTAGAAAATATGTTAAGAATAGAATTGCCCGCATTTATCCTATGTACCTCTTACTTACTTTAGCAACATTTGCTTTTGCTTGGTATATAAAAGACAATACTGTTTATGGAGGCTTCTCATCACCTATTTTGATTTTGTTCTTGAATATATTTTTTATTCGTGGATTTTTCGATGAAATGAAATTTACAGGCGTAAGCCAAGGTTGGTCTTTAACAGTAGAAGAGTGCTTTTATTTTATGGCCCCCTTCTTTTTTATGTATATAAAAAAATCTAAAAAGGCTTTTCTATTTCTTCCGTTGATTTTACTTGGGTTTGGTTCGTTGTTGGTGTTGATTTTTTCACAAGTTCCTTTCTTTGGTTTCTTTGGTAATTTTAAATTTATGTTGCTCTATACTTTTTTTGGAAGATGTGTAGAGTTTTTTATGGGCATGGGATTGGCGCTTATCATTTTAAAAAGTAATAATCGCATTAAAAAAATTCCCTTATTTACTGTACTAGGAATTGCTATTGCAACTTTTGGTATAGGTATTATGGTAAACCAACCAATTGATGCAAATACCCCTTTTGGTGTATACCAACCGGTTGGTATTTTTGCTAATAACATTGTACTACCCATTGGTGTTTCGGTATTTTTTTATGGTTTAATGAAAGAAAAATCGTTGATTAGATATTGCTTATCCAGTTCGCTCATGCAGTTACTGGGAAAAAGCTCCTATATTTTTTACTTAATTCATATAGGATTTATTTCAAAATTAGCAAGTAACCTAAGTGAAAATACAACCACTCGATTTTTTGAATGGTTGGATGCAAAAGAATATTGGTGGTTGAGTGAGCATATTAATTATGCAGTGATATCTATTGGAACAGTATTCATTATTTTAAATCTCGTATCCATAGTGCTCTATAAGTTTATAGAAGAACCCGTAAACTTATATATCAGAAAATCTTCCTTATTGGAAAAAAAATAAAATATGCAGGTGGCCTTAAAATACAGTTTATCAATACTAGTCATTTGGCTCATCTGTTTATTATGTTCTCCTCTCTCCTCTTTGGCCTTTCAAAAAGAAAAAAATACCAATCCCATTAGTGTAATTATTGAAGCATCTAATAAGAAAGCCAGTTTCAATAAAAAAAATCCAGTAAAATTTAAAATTTCCATCAAGAATTCTCTACCAGAAGATCAGGAGGGTACACTAGAATACACCGTAAATGACGAAAATGGCAATGAGGTAAATACGAGTTCTTTAGATGTAAAAGTAAATGCCAAAAAAAGACTGGAATCTTCGTTTGAAGTACCTGTAGATCAGGAGGGAACCTATACAATTCAAGTAAATATTGCTTTAAATGAATACAAAGAAATGTTTACGAGAGGCTTTTCTTATAAGGGCCCTCCTAGATCACCAAAAGATAGAACCGAAATTCCTGATCCCTATGATCAAAACTGGTCTAGAGATAATTTAGGGCAAACTGCTTCTTCTACCAAAGAAGCATTGGTTGCTGAGTCAGATCAATCGGTTGATGCAGAAGAAACAGAAACTGAGGAGGAGGGTGAAATAATTACTGTTATTAAACCCCTTGTAAAAAATGGAGTTTTTAAAGAGGGTACCAATGTAAAATATTCGGTAACCATTTTTAATAAATATAAAACAAAACAAGAAGGAACCTTTAGGGCATCGGTTAAAACCGAAGATGGTTCTAAAGAAATTGGTGTAAAAGAAATAAAACTAAAAATTCCTAAAAAGGGGGTACGCAAATTCATCATTACAATGCCCTCTGTTGTGGATCCTGGCATATACAATATATCGGCTGCATTAAATCTTACCACTTACGATGATACAACCTATCATGCATTTGGATATAAGTTAGGACAAATAGCAACACCCTATCATCGGCCACCCGATTTTGATCAGTTTTGGCAAGAAACAAGAGAGGCATTAGATAAAATAGATCCTCAATACAAAATTAGTTTTGATGAAGGCCGAAGCACCTATTTTCATACAGTTTACAAAGTAGAAATGCAGAGTTATGGAAATATAACTTGTTTTGGATGGTTATCCATACCAAAGCCTAAGGGAAAATATCCTGTATTAATTGGGTTTGGTGGATATAAAATAGAATTGCGCCCATTGTATTTTGACGATTTTATCAGTTTTACTGTTAATGTTAGGGGAATAGATAAGAAAGTAATGGAACAATTGAACCCTGAAAATAGAGAACAATTATTGGTGAATATAGAAGATAAGGAAAACTATATTTATAGAGGTATTTATATGGATTGCATACGTGCGGTTGAGTTTGTTTATACTCATAGTGAAATGGGAATGGATTTGGGTAGAATTGTAGCATTTGGCGGAAGTCAGGGTGCTTCTTTGGCTTTAATAACTGCAGCAATGATGCCCGATAAAATAAATACAGTAGTAGCCAATAACCCTATATTTTTCGATTGGGTAAGGCATATAGAAATTTCAAAGGGACAAAGAGAATTAAATTTTCCCATTAGGGATATGCAAAATTTTGAAAGAAAGAATCCTGAAGTTAGCCTAGATCAAATGGTGCATACACTTCAATATTTTGAAGTACAAAATTTTATGCCTTGGATTAAATCATCTGTTTTATATGCAGTGAGTTTATTAGATCAATTTGCTCCGCCAGGTACTGCTATTGCTGCATACAATAAAATGGATCCTGCTACTATTTTAAAAAGTGAACAATATATTTTTCCTGCATTGGGTCATGAAGTACCACGAAGTCATGATGCTTTTGTTAGTAAGTGGTTTTTAGAAAAAGTGGTAACTAAAATTAAAAGATAAGCATGAGGGTTGCTTTAAATAAGATATTGTTTTTATTCATTTCACTCTTACTATGTTTAAGTAGTAAGGCCGATTGGCCAGTAGGAAAAGGAAGAACCAATGTAATTGCTTCATATAATTATTTTTATTCTTCTAAATTTTTTGATGCAAATGGTAAATTAACTTCTTTTAATTTGGGAGATAAATTTCAATCCCATTTTTTTGGACTAACTTTTTTACATGGTGTAACGCGCAGACTAGATTTTGTTGCCAATCTTCCTTATGTTTCTCAAAATTTAATTAATAATGGAGCAAGTTTAAAAAATGCAGCAACAGGAGATGTTACGATAGGATTTGCTTATCATTTTCCTTCCGCAGAATTTCAAAAACATTTAACCATTAAAGTTTCTGCCATTATACCTACGTATAAAAATATTAAAACCCCCGATATAGGGTATGCTTCAAAGGGAGTGATGTTAGGAATGAATTATTCCTTCACCCCCATTAAAAATGCATTTGCTGTTATAGAAGGCACTTATACCCGGTATATTGATTTAGCAGAAGGGCCCAATCAATATAAAGCTGGATTAACATTTGGGAAATCAATTAATAAGTATAGTATGGTTACTTTTAATTTTTCCCACCAAATTTCAAAAAGTATCAATACCGTTTTTAACCCTAATCCGCAAGCCAATAAAAGCTTTACTTCGGGTTTATTTACCATTGCTTACGGAAGAAAAATTACCAGAACAATTACTCCATATATTCAAGGTGCATATACTTTGTATGGAACTAATATTGGTTTAGGCTTGAGCGTTAGTGCATTCATTATTGTTAAAATACCATAAGCTTATAAATACTTATTCATGTGGAGTGAAAGAAAAATAAAAAAATTATACATCCCCTTTATAACTGCTATACTGTTTATATTAGGTTGCTTATTGGTAATAGAAACAGCTAGTGCATTTTTTTATAAAGAAAAATCCATAACTGATCCCGTAGAAATAAGAATTTTGCCGGCGAAAAGCAAAGGTTCATTTGGTAAAAAAGCACCTGTAAAATATAAAGCTACCTTTAAAAATAACTTAGATAGAGATCAAGAAGGATCATTGTTTTATACTATCAAAAATAGCGAAGATCAAATAGTTGCTAATGGATCATTTTTAGTAAAAGTAGTGGGGAAAAAAACACTGGAGTCTTCCTTTGAAATTCCCTTTACTAATAATGGTGCTTTTATTATTGATTTTGACCTTAAATTATCCGAATATAATGGTCACCTCACTAGTACTTTTTCTTATAAAGACGAAAGTTCAACCAAGTCTAATCCTGGTAAAACTGTTAATCCTTATGACCACAACAATACAGTAGAGAATTTTAATAAAATTGGAGCTTCTGAAGATATCCCCAAAGAGGAGGAAGCAGCAGCTACTTTAGAAGAAGAAGGGGAAGAAGAAGAAGGTGAGATAATTTCTGTGGTTACTCCAATAAAAAAAGATGGAATTTTTTGGGATGCCAATAATATTGGATATGATGTTCAACTCACCAATACCTATAAAACTAAACAAGTAGGAACTTTTACCGTTATTTTAAAAAATGACCAAGGAGAAAATTTAGAAACAAGAGTAGGGGAAATAAAAATTCCTAAAAGAGGCACACGTAGGTTTAAAATTAAAATTCCTCCTGTAAGTAAAGCGGGAATTTATGGAGTTTCCATGGCCATTAATCTAAGTTCTTACGATGATACATTAAAACATGCTTTTGGGTATCAGATTAGTAAAATTTCTACACCATATCATCGGCCTCCAGATTTTGAAGATTTCTGGCAAAAGGCAAAAGCAGATTTAGATGCAGTTGATCCACAATATAATATTGTGTTAGATGAAAAATTGTCTACACGTTTTCATAGAACGTATAAGGTAGAAATGACTTCTTTAGACGAAGTGAAAATTTTTGGATGGTTAACCATTCCAAGACTGCCTAAGAAATTTCCGGTAATTGTTGGCTTACAAGGATATAGAGTAGAGCTAGACCCCCTTTATTATGAGGGCTCTATTGGGTTTAATTTAAACACAAGGGGAATAGAAAAAAACTGGAAACCCTTTAATCCAGAAAATGAACAACCACTCTTAATTAATATCACCGATAAGGACAAATATATGTACCGAGGCATCTATATGGATTGTATTAGGGCCATTGAGTTTTTGTACTCTCATGAGGATATGGGATTTGATTTGTCGAGGGTATTGGTTTTTGGAGGTAGCCAGGGCGCCGCACTTTCCTTAGTTACTGCCGCACTTACCAATAATAAAATCAATACGATAATAGTAGATAATCCCATCTTTTGTGATTTTCACGAAAGCTATAATCTGCAGGGCAATAAATTGTATGATAATTTTCCAACTAAGCAATTAGTAGAATTTAGCCAGAAAAATCCAGGGGTTACCATGGATCAAATACTCAATAACCTAAGTTATTTTGAAGTGCAAAATTTTATGCCCATGATTAATTGTTCGGTATTGTATGCAGTTAGTTTATTAGATCCTCTAGCACCAGCAGCCACCGTAATTGCTGCATATAATAAACTAAGCCCGAATACCATTGAAAAAAGTGAAATGTATGTGGCTCCCAATTTAGGGCATGAAATAACCATGTCTCATAGATATTACCAAATGATTTGGATGAGTGAAAAACTGGTACGTAAAAGACAAAATATTGGCAAATGAGTAAAAAAACAATTCTTTTCATCTTGCTCATAGCTTTTGCGCAACAAGTATTTGCAGATTGGCCTGTTGGAAAAGGCAGAACTAGTTTGATGCCGGGCTATTCTTATTTTTATTCTGCTTCTAATTATAATAAGCAATGGAAAAAAAATGCATTTCCAACTGGAAATTATTTTATAACTCAGGTGGCCAATTTTTCAATGGGACATGGATTGGGAAGAAGTGTTGATTTATTTGTGAGTGTTCCATTTATTATTCAGAAAGCAGTAAACCAAAACATTGTGCTTAGGGGTTCTGGGGTAGGAGATTTGAGTATTGGCATTTCCAAGCATTTTTCATCCCCTGATCAGCATAGGCATGTAACGTTAAAAGCTACTACAATGATTCCTCTATATCAAAAAGATAGCGCGATTTCATTAGGGTATGGCTCAAGGGGGGTTGGGCTAGAAGCTAACTATTCATTTTCTGCTGGTTCTAATGGATTTGCAATTGTACAAGCTCAGTATGCGAGTTATATAGATAATGCAGAAGGCCCCCAACAATATACTTATACGGCAACATATGGACGAAAATTAAATATGTTTAGTTTAGTAACTTTTAGCTTTACTCATCAAGACTCATATAGTATTAATACGGTTTTTAATCCCAATGCTTCTGCTAATACCAGCTATATTGTTGGGAGATTTTCTATATCTTATGGAAGAAGAATTACCAGAACCATTATGCCCATGATTCAAATATCTTCGGTAATTTATGGAAAAAATGCAGGAGGTGGCACGGGAATGAGTTTAACTTTTATTACCAGATTGCCTTAAATTATTAGTATTTTACTATAATTAAATAGTAAAATACTATTTAATTTAAATAAATTACCTGTTTTCTCCGCAAAATAAATAAATATAAAAATTTACATTACAACTAAACTGTCCTTATTTGTTGTACTTTTTAATTAAAAACTTAGTAAAAGCAGCTAGTTGGCTCTTTTGCAAGCAAATTAATATCATCAATCAACCGGAATTTAACCAAAAAGGTCCTTTATTGGTAGTTGCTAATCATCCAAACTCATTTTTAGACGCTATTTTAATAGGGTTGTTTTTTACCGAAAATGTGCATTTTTTGGCTCGAGGAGACGCTTTTAGGCAAAAAAGAGTTCGTTTTATACTAAAAACGCTCAAAATGATTCCAGTGTATAGACTAAGTGAAGGAAGGGAGAATCTTCATTTAAATGATTATGCTTTTAAAGAATCTTGCCGAATTTTAGAAAATGGAGGAATTGTATTGATATTTATAGAAGGTATTTGTATAAACAGCCATTCGCTTCAATCCTTTAAAAAAGGCGCAGCCAGAATTGCCTTGCTTGCAAATACCAACAAATTCCTTAAAATTGTTCCCATCGCCATAACATATAACTCTTTTTATAAATATGGTAAAGAAGTACAAATTTCTGCTGGAAATACAATGAATGCTTCGGATTTATTCCCTTATAAGGAGGAAGCCAAAAATTACTTGCATTTTAATAATCAACTAAAAAAACAGTTAAATAGCTTAATTCAATTTAAGCCCATGGTAAAGATTGAGGCAAATTTGCTTCAAAAAATACTGGCCAATATTGGCAGGTATCTTCATTTTCCACTTTATCAATTCATTAGCAACTCCATCCGCCAAAAAACAAAAGGAACCGTTTTTTATGATTCGGTATTATTTGTTGTATTGATGTTTGTATATCCCCTGTATCTATTGCTTTTAAGTTTGGTTATTTATTTGTTTATCCCATCCATTTGGCTGGTTTTATTTGTACTGATTCTTCATCTTGTTTCAGCTAGATTGGCTTTATTGTTTACTTGTTAAGCAATACTCTTTTTAAAAGATTATCATCACTTTGTAGATATTGGGGATTCTTGTAACTTGGTTCACTAATAACCCCCCCAAGTATGCGGCCCTTTTATTTGCTATTCATGTTGTTTACCGTATTAAAGCTAAACGCTCAAGATACCATTGCTAAAACAGATATTCCCTCTGCTGCCAAACTCATGGATTTAACTTTTACAACAAAGGAAATAGACACCATGTATTCGAATGGAGTAAAGAAAAATTGGCTGGAAATTAAGCGAATGCATCAATTAAAATTAAGCAATAGTGCACAAATGACTTTGCGACAAAGCCCTATTTTGCCCGGTATGGTTTTCTCTGATAAACAAGAACCCATCAAATGGAAATTGCCCAAAACAGTTCTGCCCACAAACATGAATGAGTTAGCATTTTATTCTATTGAGCAACTAGCATCACTCATTAAATCAAAAAAAATTAGTGCGGTACAATTAACCCAATTTTTTATTGATCGAATAAAAAAATATGGAGACACGCTGGAATGCGTGATTACCATAACAGAGGAAATAGCAATGGCACAAGCTAAAGCAGCCGATGCCGAAATTACAGCAGGAAAATATAGAGGTCTTCTACATGGTATACCCTATGGACTCAAAGATCTTTTTTCGGTGAAAGGAACCAAAACTACTTGGGGTGCAGCTCCTTATAAAGAACAATCTTTTGATGAAGATGCTTATGTGTATACAAAATTAAAAGAGGCGGGTGCTGTATTGGTAGCCAAGTTTACCATGGGTGCACTTGCCATGGGGGATTATTGGTTTGGAGGAAGAACAAAAAATCCATGGAATTTAAAAATGGGCTCCTCTGGTTCTTCTGCAGGATCGGCCTCAGCAACCGTTGCTGGTTTGGTTCCTTTTGCTATAGGCACAGAAACATGGGGTTCTATCATTTCTCCTTCTTCTACCTGTGGTGCTACTGGCTTAAGACCTACATTTGGTAGGATCAGCCGGTCTGGTGCAATGGCCTTGAGTTGGAGTTTAGATAAAGTAGGACCAATTTGTAGAACTGCTCAAGATGCTGCCATCGTATTTAGTATGATTCATGGAACGGATGGGTTGGATTTATCTGCGGTTGAAAAACCATTTAATTATAAGCCAGCAGGTGATGTAAAAAAATTACGCATTGGGTATGCAAAAAATTATTTTAATTTAATACAGGATACTTCACGCAATGAATTAAAAGTATTGGAAACGTTTAGAAATTTAGGTGTTGAATTAATTCCTATTGAGTTTCCAGATACAGCCGTTTATAAAGCTAATATTATGAACATCATTATTGGTGCAGAATCTGCGGCAGCATTTGATGAATTTACCCGAAATAATATTGATGATGAAATGACGCGTCAAGCATCATACGATTGGCCCAATAATTTTAGGGTATCTAGATTAATTCCTGCAGTTGAATATGTAAATGCCAATAGATTAAGATTTATACTTCAACAAAAAGTGCATCAGGCATTACAAAGCGTTGATGTTTTAATTTGCCCAACCAGGGGTAGTGGCAATCAATCGGCTATCACCAATTTAACTGGCCAACCAGTTGTTTGTGTTCCAACCGGATTCGATAAAAGAACCCATGCACCCACCAGCATTAGTTTTATTGGAAACCTATATGATGAAGCAGCTATATTATTAGCAGCCAAAGCATATCAACAAGCAACAAGTTGGGATGAAATGCATCCAATTCTATTTAAATAAGCCTTTAGTAACGAATAAAATAAATACCATGAAGCAAATTTTTACCAGTTTATGCTTAGTTTCTGTTGCCTTTTGTTCGGCTCAAACAACCAATAAAATGATTGGTTTTACCGATAAGTCTATGCTAAAGCAACAGCAGTTAGAACATCAGTTTGATGCATTGTTGAGTAATAAAACAGTAAATCAAACCATTAAAGAACTTTCTGCAAAGCCGCATCATATAGGATCTCCTGGAGGTAATGAGGTTGTTCAACATATATACAACAATTTTAAATCTTGGGGTTGGGATGTAAAAATTGAAACCTATCAAGTGTTATTTCCAACACCTAAAACTAGGGTATTAGAAATGCTTCAACCCAATGTTTATAAAGCTATTTTAAGTGAGCCTGCATTAAAAGAAGATGGAACATCTGCACAGGAAGGTCAGTTGCCAACATACAATGCCTGGAGTGCTGATGGAGATGTTACAGGCAGTTTGGTTTTTGTAAACTATGGCTTACCAGAAGATTATGAGATGCTAGAAAAAATGGGTGTTACTGTAAGTGGAAAAATAGTCATTGCAAAATATGGTAGAAGTTGGAGAGGGATTAAACCAAAAGTAGCACAGGAACATGGTGCTATAGGATGCATTATTTATTCTGATCCACAAGATGATGGATATTCTCAAGGAGAAGTTTATCCAAAAGGCGCATTTAAAAATGAATTTGGAGTTCAGCGTGGTTCCATTATGGATATGGTTATTTATCCAGGAGATCCATTAACACCCAATATTGGCGCAACAGAAAATGCAAAACGTTTAAATAGATTAGAAGCACCAAATTTATTAAAGATACCAGTACTGCCAATAAGCTATCATGATGCTAAACCTTTATTAGCATCTTTGGATGGTTTGGTTGCTCCTAACGCTTGGAGTGGTTCATTACCCTTAACGTATCATGTGGGTGGAACATCAACTACTAAAGTGCATTTAAAATTGGCATTCGATTGGAAGTTAACGCCAGCTCAAAATGTTATTGCAACTATTAAAGGTGCTGAATATCCCGATCAATGGATTGTAAGAGGTAATCACCATGATGCATGGGTAAATGGAGCCAATGATCCTATTAGTGGAATGGCTGCCGAATTAGAAGAAGCAAAAGCTATAGGGGTTTTGGTAAAAAATGGATGGAAACCTAAACGTACTTTAGTGTATTGTGCTTGGGATGGTGAAGAGCCCGGTTTACTTGGTTCTACAGAATGGGTAGAAGATCATGCTACAGAACTGCAACAAAAAGCAGTGGTATATATTAATTCGGATGGGAATGCAAAAGGATTTTTAGATGTAGAAGGTTCCCATGCATTGGAGCAAATGGTTACTGAAATTAGTAAGGAAGTTAAAGATCCACAAACAGGTGTTTCGGTATTTGAAAGAGCAAAAGCAAAATTGGTTTTAGATGCTAGTAGTAATAGTGCTAAAAAACAAGCGCTTGAAAAAACAGTTTATGAAATTGGTGCAATGGGTTCAGGCTCTGATTATTCTTCTTTTATTCAACATATTGGTGTACCTGCATTAAGTATTGGTTTTGGTGGTGAAGATGGAGGTGGTGAATACCATTCCATATATGATTCTTATGATCATTATAGTAAGTTCAAAGACCCCGGATTTGAATATGGAGTAGCTTTATCTAAAACAGCAGGTAGGGCCGTATTAAGAATGGCAGATGCCGAAATATTACCTTTTGATTTTAATGCTTTACACAAAACAGTAACAGGTTATGTAAAAGAGTTGATGAATAAAACCGATCAAATGCGTGAGGCCACTTTGTTAGAGCAATCAGCATCAGCTATGAATGTGGTTAAACTAGCAGCAAATCCAAAATATAATGTAAAAATAAGTGAAGCGCCTCTTGCCGTTCCGTATTTAGATTTTTCTGCTTTGCAAAATGCGCTAAATGAATTAGCAACAAGTGTTGCTTTGGTAAATGCCAAAAAAGAAGCCTCAATGAATAATGCAGAAAATATGGCCAAAATAAATGCAGCGCTTTATAAAAGTGAACAACAATTATTAACTACTACAGGATTACCTCGTAGGGCTTGGTATAAACACACACTGTATGCCCCAGGATTTTATACAGGATATGGTGTAAAAACAATGCCGGGCATAAGAGAGGCCATTGAACAAAGAAATTGGAAAGAAGCTCAGGAACAAATTGTTATTGCTGCAAAATCTATCCAGCATTTGGCAACACATTTAGCTGCTATTGCAAAATAATGAAACATAGTATCGTAAGGAACAATAAAAAAAGCTTAGCTGCCATTGCGGTTGCTTTGCTTTTTTTATTGTTAACTGTAGGTGTATATAAAATTACCAATGTATCGGAACAGGTAATAAAACCTACATTAACTGTTGTAGCAGATGCGGGTATTCAAACGCCGATGGAGGCTTTTGAAAAAATAAAAAAACAAGGAACGGTTATTAATAATGGATTTTTTAATCCAGGCTTTAGCCAAAGTGCTTGGTGGATTTATATTTCTACAAAAAATTATTCCAATACGTATTTACAAATTATTAATCCGCATATTAATATTGTTCAGATTTATACTGTTCTTGCAAACAAACTACAACTTACTTATGAATCGGGAGATTATTTTCCATTTAAACATCGTGATATAAAAGACCCCGATTTCTGGTATAAAATTCCAGCTAACCAAAATGGAATACTTATTAAAGTAGACAAACGAGGAGAATCTATTATAGTACCAATTCAAATTGTTCCTGATCAAGAAATGCCCATGCAATTAGCTAATCAAAAAGCTATTTATGGTTTTTTTGCTGGGTGGATGTTTTTTTTGGTCATGTTTAACTTGTTTCTTTGGATTTCACTAAAAGACAATATTCATTTTTTTTATATTCTATATATTTCCATGAGTGCCCTATGGCTAATTTCTAATTGGGGTATTGCCTATCAATATTTATGGCCCAATCAAATAGCATTCACCAATAAAAGCCGACCAATTTTTGCAAGCCTTGCTATTTTATTTATGTTAGAATTAACGAAACGTTTTTTTACTAATCCTTCAGAAAAACCAATCTATCATAAATGGATTATTACTTTAGAAGCGCTGCTGCTTATTTTAGTTTTGTGTATTTTATTTGCCAATATTCCCTTGCTAAAAAGCGAAGTGAGGGCCATATTTCTTACACTAACCAATATTATTTGGTTAGCTGGATTGATTTTAGTGGTATTTTATATTTATAAAAGTTACAAGAGATTTAAAAATTTAGCTGTTTTTTTTGTAATGGCTATAAGTGCATTACTTTTATTTTCTATTTTGAATATACTTGCTCAGTTTAACGTGCAAGCTACCTGGGTTAATTTTATCAATAAATTTGGATCTGCTATTGGTGTGTTAATTGAAAGCACCATACTATCCTTTGGAATTAGTCGTAGATACGATTTTTATAAGCAAGAGAAAGATGATGCCACCCTTGCACTTGAAACTGAAAAGTCTTTATTAGCAGATAAATTAATTCAAGCTCAAGAAGAAGAGCGTTCTAGATTGGCTAGGGAATTGCATGATGGATTGGGCGGTTTGCTGGGTGGCATTAGAATTGGTGCATTTCATAAATTAAAACAAGCAATCGAAATACAAGGTTGGCTGGATAAGCAATTAGGAGAAGCTATTAATGACCTTAGAAATATTACCCACAATTTAATGCCAGTTAATTTATTGGCAAAGGGATTAGTGGCGGAGTTAGAAAAAACAGTTAACCGTTGGAATGCATCTAATGAATTTATTATTCAATTAGATTGTAGTGTAAAAACCAGGTATCCCATTAATGTAGAAGTGAGTATTTATAGAATAGCCAATGAGTTATTATACAATGCAAAAAAACATGCTTCAGCCACAACTGTATTTATTTCACTTTGGGAAGACCATTTAACCAATAGCATTACATTAATGGTAGAAGACAATGGTATTGGTTTTAACCCCCATAATGCAGAAGGGTTGGGATGGAAAAATATTCGACATAGGGTGCAATATTTAGGTGGAAAAATTTCTATTGATTCTAATAAAAACGGATCAACAATTATTATTGAATTTGTATTACCTTCCAATAGAACATGATGCAAAAGAAAACAACTATCGCCATTGCAGATGATCATAAATTATTTGTAGAAGGCATTAAAATGGTATTGAGTGAAACGAATTGGTTAGAATGGGCAGGAGAAGCATATACTGCATCGGCAGCAGTTAAGCTTTATCAAGACAAAAAGCCTTCTATTTTATTACTAGATTATTATTTACCTGATGGTAATGGCCTTTCTGTATCTACTGAAATTTTAGCCAAAGATCCCAATGCAATTATCATTATACTTAGTATGGAAAATGATACTGATTTGGTTTATCAATGTAAGCAAATTGGTGTGAAAGGCTACTTAGTGAAGAATCTCTCCTCGGATGAATTATTATTTAGTATTCAGGAAATTTTAAAAGGAAATACGGTTTTTATGTGGGAAACCTATCCGATTATACAAAAATCTGAACGGGAAAATTTACTAAGTAAGCGCGAAATGGAAATTGTTGGTTTAATAAGCCGGGGACTTACTAGTAATGAAATTGCAGAGTCACTTCATTTAAGTGCTTTTACAGTAAATACACATCGCAGAAATATTTTAAGAAAATTAGGATTAAAGAATACGGCTATGATGGTTCAATATGCAAAAGAGAGAAACTGGTAATTCTATATTAACATTGTAAGGTTTAAAAAAAACAACATGAAGATTTATTTCTTTATACGCAAGTTCATTTTTCTAGTACTTAGTTTATTTATTTTAGATGCTTGTAAAACAACTAAAATAAATAATTTCTCAGTTGTTGGTAATATTCCCCAATTAAAATTGCTAGATATTTATGAAATACCGTATAATTTTCAATACAATCACACAACAGTTGGCGGTTTGTCTAGTATAGATTACAATCAATCACTAGATGAATATTATTTTATTTGCGACGATAGATCTAATATTAACCCTGCTAGATTTTATACGGCAAAGATTAATATCAAAAATACAAAAATAGATACCGTTCTTTTTTCCAATGTGCAATACATGAAAATGTTAAACGGAACTACTTATCCAAATCAGAAAACTAATCCATTGCAAACAACAGACCCCGAATCATTACGGTATAATGCTGTAGCAAAAAATTGGATTTGGACCAGTGAAGGTGAAAATGCAATTGTAGGAAAAGATACCATACTAGTGAATCCTACCATTATAGAAATGGATCAAACGGGAAAAATGCTAGACACATTTTATTTACCCAGAAACTTATACATGACACGAAATAATATTGGTCCCAGACAAAATGGGGTAATTGAAGGAATGAGTTTTGGAGAAAATTATAAAAAACTATTTGTAAGCCTCGAAGAACCATTGCAAGAAGATGGTCCCAGAGTAGA
>JAVHPL010000157.1:0-1851 GCA_036170555.1 Sediminibacterium sp.
GGACTGTTCGTCCGTTAGCCAAAGAATTTAATTCTGTTTGAGGAATAGGGGGAATGACGCACAACGGCTAGGGCTTTGCGCAGGATGGGGAATGATAATTCCTTGTGCTGGCTTGGCCACTAAAGACTCGATTAGCTAAAGCCAAATTACTGAAGTTGATTAGCAATACCAAAGATGAAGGGCCAAAGACCGAAGCCCAAATTGCACAAATCCTTATGTTAGCAGAAGTGCGTTTTTTAGTATGCTTGAATTAAAACCTCTGTAGGTATATTTAACCTGTCATGTATTTGTCTGATCATTTCGAGGGATAACTTTCGTTTACGATTTAGTATTTCGCTTGCTCTACTTTTTAATCCAACCACATTCGCTAAATCGGTTTGGTTGTAACCTAATTGTTCCATTCGAAATTTAATTGCTTCAACTGGGTCAGGGAAGCCAATAGGAAATTTCTCCTTTTCATAATTGTCAATTAACATGCCCAATATTTCTAACTCGTCACCCTTTTGAGTTCCCTTTTTTGCATCAAAAATTATCTCAAGCCTTTCAAGTGCTTGTTCGTAATCTTTTTTTGTCTTAATTGGCTTAATGTTCATTTTAAATTGTTTTAGCATTTACTTTATCATACTCAGCATGTGTTCCAATAAATCGAATCCAAACCATTTGATAGTCGTAATTGATTTTAACGATTAGTCTATAGTGATTCCCTTTAATGTTAAAAACTACTCTATTGTCAACTAAAATACTTGCACTCGGATAGTCAATTTTGATTTTAGTCGGACTAGTCCATTCAGCATTCGAAGCTTCCTGATACCATGATTTTAATTGTTGTTCACTGTCAGGATGCTCTTCCCAAAAATCTCGTAAAGTTTTTTTAGCAATTATTCTCAACTTATTAGAGTTTGAGCAAAAATAAGGAAAGTTCCCGAAATGGGATATTTTGTTTTAGCCTCATATAAGAGTAGAGTAAATGTGATAGCATTTCTGCTAACGTCCCAGGCCCTTTGCGCAGTTTGGATGATATGTGATCCTACTGCTGGCTTGGCCACTAAAGACGCGATTAGCTAAAGCCAAATTACTACAGTTGATTAGCTATACCAAAAGTTGAAGGGCCAAAGATGGAAGCCCAAATTGCGCAAAGCCTCTTGTTAGTGGTAGTTTTATTCAGCACTTAACACTTCTTGTATTTGGGAATTTAATTCAGGAATTTTATTGATGAGTACGTCCCAAACGATAGAATAGTTTACACCTATATAATCATGGATTAGTCTGTCTCTCATTCCAGCCATATTTTTCCATTGAATAGAACTCCATTTGACTTTGAAATCAGCTGGAATCTTCTTCGTTGCTTCTCCAACAATCTCCAAACTTCTTACAACAGCTCTCTTTAGAGTTTCATCATCTAAAAATGAGTCTTTCGATAACTCTTTACTAATTGAGAGTAAATAAGTGCATTCATCTGCAATATGTTTCAAGAATTCAATTGGTTCTTTAGACATACATTACCTCATTTAAGATTTTTGGACCTATGTATTTACTCAAGCCATTTTTTGTTACAATTTCAATTTTTTCATTTTTGAAAAGGGTTTCAAAAATATCGTAAACAGCCATATAATTATCAAAATTCTCCTGTTCAGGTTCGAAGTCTACAAGAAAGTCTATGTCACTTATGGATGATTGTTCATTCCTAAGGTAAGATCCAAAGAGCCCAATACTAGAAACCCCGAATTTAGAAAACTGAAGTTTATGATTTCTTAAAATGGTTAATATGTTTTCTCTTGTGGTCATTTACTAACTAAGTGACAAATATAAGTTTCTTTTGGAACTTGAGATTCTTAAAAATTACCACTAACG
>JAVHPL010000158.1:0-9492 GCA_036170555.1 Sediminibacterium sp.
ATGAAATTAATAATTAAAAGTTTATTCTTTTCTTTATAAATAACAACTGCACCTGCTCAAACTATCTCTACGGTTAAACTTAAAATTTCTCAAGATGATTATAACCAACTAATATCAAAATTTAGGGTTCAGGGAATAAAAAACGAAACCGTAAAAATTCAAATGAATAAATTTGGACAAATTATTAGTGTAAACAGTAAGCAAGTGAAACTTAATAATTTATTGATGGAAACTTTACTAATTCCACATCTAAATAAGCAGAAAGAAATAGAGGCTGTGAGTTCAATACTATCAATTAGAAAGAACCGAATTATAGGAATAAGAATCATCAACTTTTTAATTGACACTATTAGAGGGCAATTATATACAGCAATAAAACTATCTAATTTAATGAATAATAAAAAATATACAAGTGCCGAAAATCTATTTTCTAAAAAGCAAAAAGATAATATTAAGAATCTAAAAAGGGAAAGTGAATTTTTTAATTATTGGGTTTCGGAATGGACAATGGATGAAGTTAAACTTGAGCGATACATTAAGCGAATATTACTTGGTCATGGGAATTTTATTTTTGAAGAAAATGAATGGAAAGTAAACGAAAATTAAAAAGAATTATATCTAAATTCTCACAAAATAGTTTGTAACTATACCCACTTAAACTTATGAGCAGCCTGAATGGCCTGCGCCTTAGAATTGATGTGCAGTTTTTCATAAATTTTACTGGTATGCGAACGTACCGTTAATGGACTAATAAACAATTTTTCAGCTATATTTTTATAATCCAATCCTTCTACCATCAATTTTAAAATCTCTATTTCTCTCTCACTAAGTATTTCTTTTGTTTTAGGTGTGTTTACTGTTAAGGAAGGTAATTGTTTTAACCAATTCAAAGTCTTTCGCGCAACAGCGGGGCTCATGGGTGCCCCATTAAAGGCAAGTGCTTCCTTGATAGCATCCGTTAATTGAATGGCGGTATCGTCTTTCAGTAAATAACCAGAAGCTCCTGCCTGTATAGCTTCAAAAATTTTTTCATCATCATCAAATACAGTTAATACAAGGAAACGCATATTGGGGTATTTAATTGTTCCAATTGCAATAGCCTCTATACCATTCATAATGGGCATTTCAATGTCCATTAATACAATTTCAGGATGTACATCTAATGGCATATCTTTTATCTTTTCAAAAAAATCTTTTCCGTTACCTGCTTCCAATACCACTTGCATTCCTGCAGTGGAAGATAGATTTTTGTGAACTGTTTTTCGGTTCACCAGTTTGTCGTCAACAACAGCTATCCTGATCATGTTTGTGAAAATTAAAAAAAAATGGCAACTATTTTATACATCATATGTATTATTTTCTGTACAAGTGATGGTGGTTCCAATATTTTTTTCAGTAAGTATCTCAAGCCTGAACCCAATATCATTTGCTCTTTCGATCATGTTATGTAAACCATTGCTATTCTTATTTACTGAATTTGGCATACCTATTCCTGAATCCTGAATAGAAAAACTTATTTGCCTATTACTATTAACCTCTAACTGTATAGAATAAGATTGCGCATGTTTACAGGCATTTTGTAGTGCTTCTTGCACTATCCTAAAAAGATTAAGTGATACTTTTGGAGGAAGTTCTCGTTCTACCAAAATACTTTTATTGATGGAAAGACGAATTGAAGGATAATGTTTTATGATTTTACTAGCATAATTCGTTAGACGGTCTGCAAAGGCTGTAAGGGAAAGTGTTTCATGATTCAACACCCAAATGGTTTCCCTCAGATAACTCATGATACTGCCAGCGTATTCACTTAATTCTTCTAAGTCTTCTGAAGTTGGTTCTACTTTTTTTAGATGATTAATACTGGCAATTAGAGCAGAAGTATAGGCACCAATATTATCGTGTAAGTCTCTGCTAATCCTTTCCCTTTCTTGCTGAAGCTCAGATTGTACTTGTATGTAATGCAATTGTTTTTTGTACTTTACACGATTATATTGAACTATAAAAAACGAAATAAGTAAAATAATAATTGCAATAACCAATATCGAAAACCAAGTTGTTTGCCAAAAAAATGGTTTTACTATTAACCTAAACTCTTCCACAGGGGCATCTAAAAAATCTTGAGGCGAATATGCAGCTCTCACCCGCATGGTTAATATTTCAAAAGGGAGTTTACTATAAGTTATTTTAGTGTAGCTAGGTTGTAAAGTGTTCCAATCTTTATCAAACCCTTTCATTTGGTATTGATAAAATATTTTCCTTGGCTGTAAAGCCTGTTTTAGTGAAAATTCAAAACCAACTGTACGAAAACCAGGTTCCAATATAAAAGTATTTTCAAGATTGGGAATGCTTTCTCCATCCACTTTAATATCTGAAACCTGGGCATTGGCTATTTGCTTTTGCAAAACAATATCATTAGCATTAATAGAGATCAATCCCTTTGAACTTCCCAAGAATACCTGTCCTGACTTGTTTGAAAAAATTGCATTTAATACAAAATCTTCTGCTGGAATGCCATCTCTGGAATCTAATGAAAAAAATCTTTTCTTCTGGGGATCATACATATTAAGACCAGAAGTAGTGATGGCCCATAACCTACCATTATTATCGCAGGTTATCCCATAAATCACATTACTATTTAAACCATCATCCGTTGTGTACTGAGTTAAACGGTTATGGCTGAATCGGTAAATTCCGCTACTTAATGTAGCAATCCATATATTCCCTGTTTTGTCTTCTGTACAACCTACAATAATGGTTCGCTCAATGGGCGAACTAGATTCAACACTCGATATGCTGAATACTAGTTTTAGGTTTTCATCAAGCACATCTATTCCCAAATTTTTACTTACCCATATATTTTTTTTTGAATCTTCAAAAGCATGCAAAATATATGACCCTGTTGAAACTGAATAATCGGTGGTTCCTGGAACTCTATACAAAGGCGGCCATTTGTATCTTGACTGAAAAACATAATACCCTTTTTTTGTGCATACAATCATTCGCCCTTTACTATCACAAAACAAATTAAGAATTCCTTTTGCTTGAGTAAATGAACTGCTTTCTCGGAATGAATGAATTAAAGCACCTTTCTCATTCAATACAAACAAGCCATTGTTTTCTACGGCAACCCACAAATGATTTTGCTTGTCTTTACTGAGCGCCGTAATTTTCATTGAAGAAAAATAGTTATCAGTTAAATGGTATTCCTGTTTAGTTTTTTTACGAATAGCTTTAAAAAGACCATTTGTTGTACCTACCCATCTCAAATGATCATTGATGTCAACAACTGAAGTTACAGACGCACCCAGTTGGCTGGTTTGCAATAGATTAAAATGGTTAAAAGAGGGGTGATAATACGCGAACCCAGTATAAGCACTGCCAACCCAAATATTTCCTTGGCTATCTTCGTATGTGCAAAGAAAACTTCCTGCAGGTAAGCTACCAGATTCTGAAGAAGTATGATCTATTTTACCAGCAATACGGTAGTTCTTAATAAGGTAAATCCCATTGAGCGAGCTTATCCAACCTGTGCCTGAACGAGTGATAGCGATATGGTTAATTAATGATGGTAAATGAATTTTTTCAGCTCGCCATTTTTTTTGTTTAATATCATAAAAATAAAGGTCACTTTTAGTACCCACCCGGCAATACCAAATTGTTTGAGCACTATCAATGGTAAAGAGAACAGCATGATCTTTTGGTATATTTTTTATTAATTTTCCAGCATCATACCAATTACGGGTATTCTTTTTTATATCTATGTATCCAAAATGATTGGAGTCATGTAACATCCATAGTTTTCCATTATTATCAAAAACGGCAGCAATACTTTTCTTCAATATATTGCCTGCATTAACCAATATTCCATTCCTATCTATTAATCCTGCATTGCCTTCATGAGTTATATATATTTCTCCATTATTATTTTTATTGAGTAATGGATACATTCTACCTAATTTTTCTTTTTCATCAGCAGATAAATAGAACCGTGTGAATTTTCCAGTTCTGCGGTTTAGTTTATTCAACCCATTTCTTGTGCCTACCCAAAGAAATCCTTTGTTGTCTTCAGCAATAGACAATACAAACTGATCACTGATACTAGTGGTATCTCTGCTGTTATAGCGATAGGTAATAAAGTTGTGGCCATCAAAACTATTGAGACCATCTTGTGTGCCAAGCCATAACAACCCATCACTATCCTGAAAGATACAATGCACACTATTTTGAGAAAGTCCGTTAGAAACAGAGTATGAAATAAAACGATATTGCTGCGAAAAAATTTTGCAGCTTACTAATAAGAACAAACAGATCGTTATTTTTTTAAAGTATTTCACTTATTTAAAAATAACCAATTCATACGAATCATGCCGTTATTGTACAGTTCAACATTGCGAATACTAAAAAAAACATGCATTTAGAAGTAGGAATTATTTTATCATTTTCCCCATCTTATCAATAAAAAAACTGATCCCATCTTTTGTTACATACGCTTTATCCCCAACAAAATCGTTCACTATTGAAAATTGAGGAGGTATAACCAGTTTGCCTGTTTTATCTATAAAGCCCCACTTTCCTCCATCCATACCAAAGTTACCTGCTGTTGCCCCGATGTTTACGGCAACCATTCCCTCCGAAAAATCTCTCATGTCATCATAGGTTGGAGGAATGAGTGTTTTTCCACTTTTGTTGATCACAGTCCATTTTCCGCCAGAAGGAATGTTAAAACTACCCTTTGGCTTTGCCCCAATATTAACCGATGCAAACCCTTCCGAATAATTTCTTGCCAAATCATATTTTAAAGGAATAACCTCCGCACCAGATTTATTGATAAACCCCCATTTATCATTTAAAAATACCGCTGCCATTTCTTCCTGAAATTTACTTACACCATCGTATGGCCTACCTACCATTTTTATATTCTTTACATCTACAAAAACAAATTTCTTTCCTTTTTCAATAAGCATCATTCCTTCATTTATTCCCCAAACTGTATCAACGGGGGAGGGTGGAATTACTTCTTTACCAAGCAGGTTATAATAAGCATACCAGCCTACTGATTCTCTTGCCTGGCAAAGACTGTCTTCAAAAACACCTACAAAAGCATATTTAGCTGGTACAATTACTTTACCATTTGCATTTATATACCCGTTTTTAAATTGCCCATTACTAACCTGAGCAACACCATTTTCAAATGGAAATATAAAATCATAAGTTGGGGCAAGCAGTTCAACACCGGCACTATTCAAAATGCCCTCTTTATTATTTAGCTTGAAGATAAATGGTGCACCAGGTTCTGTAGGTTCACTAATATATTTGTATTTACCAGGAGTCACCAGTTCTATACCCTTGCTGTTTATTAGGCCATATTTTCCATACCCATCATAGGCAACATCAATGGCTACTACACAAACACCATTATGGAAATCACCAACTTTATCATATTTATAAGGAATTACTATTTGTCCTTTAGAATTAATGAACCCCCATTTACCTCCTTCTTTAATTAGAGATCCTTTGGCTCCTTCATTCACTGCAGCGAGTCCTTCTGAAAAACTGTGTGCATCGTTAAACTTAGCAGGGATAACCAAATTTCCTGTTTTATTCACAAAACCATAAGTTCCACTTCCACCTAAAAACCTACCATTCAATTCAACAAGCGCTAGGTTATCTTTAAAGTTCTCCACTTTAGTATAAGTAGCAAGCATAATTGGGTTGGCATGAACATCTATGAATGTCCATAATCCGCCCTGCATCATTTTAAATGATTTATTTTCCTTAGCACCAATTGCTACTGATGCGTAACCATCATTGAAATTATTGGCAATACTATATTTCAGGGGTATTACTAATTTTCCAGATTTATCTATATACCCCCATTGATTGTTTATTGAAACAGGGGCTAACCCATTTTGAAAATTGCCCACCCTATCATAAAGTAAAGGAATAATTAATTGGCATTTTGTATTAATGAATCCCCATTTACCCCCCTGGGAGATGCCTAAAATTTTATCTAAATATCCGCCTTTGTTAACCGCAGCCAGCCCTTCAGAAAAAGATTCCGCAAGGTCAAACATTCCCGCAGGAACTACTTCTTTTCCTTTTGTATTTACAAAAGCATAGCGGTTATATATTTCTACTAAGCCCAATCCATTAGAAAAATTTTCAGCACGATTATATTTTGCCTCCAGGATACGTTTGCCAGTTATTGTTTTATAGCCGTACTGCCCTTTTTCTCCATTTGCTCTGTAAGCTATTTGTGCTTGTAATGATGTTGATAATCCCAATATGATTAACAAGAAAAAATTGCATTTTATCCGCATAGATTTTGTACTATTTTTTATTATTGGTTGTATTGCCTTCCAGTGCCACTGCAGCAGCGAATCCTTTACTAGCAGATTGGGTTATTAGTGAATGATACATAGACTCACTTTTTGAAACACCTTTACCATCGCGGTAAAGTAAGGCAAGACTGTACATAGATTCAGGGTCTCCCCCATCAGCGGCTTTTTTATAATATATTGCAGCTTTGGGCAAATCAGGAGTAACACCCATCCCTTTTTGGTAAATAATACCCATGGTATTAGCCGCCATTGCTAACCCCGCATCTGCTGCTTTATTAATCAGGGCAATCCCTTTTGTAATATCCTGTAGTGGAGGTGATGACTGATGAAGAATTACGCCATAGAGATACAGAGCCGTAGGATAATTTTTTTCTTCTAATCTTTTTACTATTTCTAATGAGCCTGTAATATCACCTTTATCTAGCATTTTCCAAGCCCTACGAGTTTCAGATAATGTAGTAATGTCTGAAGCCAAAGAATTTTTCCCGTTTTTATAAAGATAAAAGTAAATACCTGCTTGCTCAGCTATGGCACGTCCATTAACAAAATTGCTTAGGCTTTTATATTCAAATGGGATAACTGTTTTTCCTGTTTTGTTTATTGCGCCATATTTTTTTGAAGCATCGTAATAATCCTTACCAATTCCAACAGAACTAAGCCCTTCTTGAAAACTATTGGCAGAGAAATAAATGGGTTTAATTACCCATTCCCCTTTTTTATTAATAAAACCATACATGCTTTTGGAATCAGTTTTTACTAGTGCCAACCCTTCGGAAAAATCAGAAGCCATGGCATATTGAGGTGGTAAAACTATATTACCAGCTTTATTCTTAAAACCCCATTTATTGTCTTTAGAAAACCTAGCAAGTCCTTCGGAAAAAATGGAGGGAGAATTCAATCCATCATCTGGAAATTCTTTCCCCGTTTTATCAATGATCTCCCATTTTTCAGGTTCTCCCGGTTTACTGAGTTTGCACCGATAGTACCCATTCACCAAATGTGTTCTGATGTCGGTATATTCTTTTGTATTTATCCGTTTTCCTGTTTTATCTATCAGCGTAAAATAATACTTATATACTGGTACTGATTCACTGATACTAACAATGGCAACATCGTTTTTGAATGGTTGCCCATAACTAAAAGAAGCAGGAATCACCATTTTTCCTTTGGCATCAATATAACCCACGTGTTGCCCTTTTATACCATTTCCCATGTCATAAATAACTTCAACAGCAGCAAGCCCTTCTGATAATGTATCGGCCCTTGTGAAAGGACCTGGTAAAACCACTTTCCCTGTTTTGTTAATATATTTCCATTCATTATACCCGGATGATACAGGAGCAAGCCCTGATGCAAAAGACCTTACCTCGTTGTATACTAAAGGAATCACGAGTGTTCCTTTAGTATTAATAAATCCCCATTTACCATAATTCTGCGAAACTGCAGCCATCCCATTAGAAAAAGATTTAACATCCCTATATTTAGGCGGCACTAATTCCCTGCCGTCTATAAATGCAAAACCATGTAGCATATTATTATTGTTATTCGCTTTTTGCCCTGTCCATATTTCGCAGATCCCTTCAGATGGGTTACTAATAAAATTATACTTCCCTAAAGTTTTGGTATTACCTGCCGAATCTGCAAAACCGTAAAAAGCAACATCGGTAAAGTCTGACAAATATGTAAATACTTTTTGGGATTGTGCATTCATTGCAAAACCCAATAGACATAATTTAAAAATGATTTTTTTGAAATTCAACTGAATGATTATTTATTGATTAGGTTATATATTATCTCTCAACATGTTTAATAACGAAACTCCTATGAAACGAAATTGATTATATAAAGGAGCTAATTTTTCTTAAACTCTTGGCGATTTGCAATAAATACATCAGCAAATTTTTCAAGTGCTTTTTTTGCTGCAGCTTTATATTTTTCAACAGTTGTTTCTATGACTACCGGGGTCATTTCTTTCCTAAATGCCCAAAGACTATTTTTTAATTTTGAAGCGTCTTCATTTGCAGCATCAGCATATTTAACATCTGATGTTATATCATATTTTAACAATAAAGATTCAGATTGACTTTTTTCATTCCAAAAAAGTGAAATATTACCTCCCGAAAGTGAAGGACTAAATGGAGTTACACTCATTGTTGGATTAACTGCCCATTTGTATGTTTTTTTTCTGGTTGTAGTACTGTAAAAATAGTTTTCAGATGTAGTTGTTTGCATTTCTAGATTAACCATTAGATCTGCAAAATCAACTGTTAAATAAAAAAAAGCTGCGGGAGCACCAATTTGTTCGCAAAATCGAGAAGCCTTTTTAATTTTTCCAAATGCAAATGGAATACCGCCACCATACAATATATTACCTGTATGCGCAGTATGAGTTACCCAGCTATTTTCATTTTTTTCTTTTTTGTCTTTATCGCCTTCCCTATCTTCATTTTTATAAAAATCAGTTTCAGTAATAGTGCTCCATGCTACAGTGTCAATTCCATTTTCCTGTAACTTTTTCTGAAAGTATGAATAGAAATAATCGGTTATTTCCTGAAAATCATTGGAAGTAAGTTCTCCATCTGTTGTTTCTAGATAAGCTGATATTTTTGCACCTGCCTTTTCACCTTTATTACTTTTTGCCCCTGTTTTTTCTGTACTGGTTAGTTTGTAATGAATCGTAATCTGAGCCAGTGCAAGTTTATTCATATTAGGTATAATTTTGGGTTTAGCAAAAGTGCCCCCTACTCCAATAGTAAACTTATCGGCATCATTAGATTGTGCATAAATTTGGTTGATGATTAGCAAAATAATTACAATGAACTTACTTTTTTTCATACTTTTTGGTATTAGTTTAGAATTGCAAAGGTTAACTTAACCCAAAAATGAAATTAGTAAGTGTACCTTATTAGGGTAATACTGCATATGCAGTATTTATAAAAATTTTTTTACGTTTTTCATTTTATGTTTAAATAAAAAACATTTGCTTTAGTGAGGATTAAAAAAACTTAACTGCACCAGCGTTGCAGCATGCTTAAATAAAAAAAACATTTGCTTTAGTGAGGATTAAAAAAACTCAACTGCACCCTCGTCGCAGCATTTTCTTTCGAAAATGCTAAGCGCGCTCCTCGGCCAAAGGTTTCGTTTTTTAATC
>JAVHPL010000159.1:0-1825 GCA_036170555.1 Sediminibacterium sp.
AATTGCTTTTCGGAATTTTTCAGAGGCTCTCTCGAAAGAACGCTTGCGGAAAGTATAAATTTAGAGTTTATAGACATTTTTTTACATAAATTGATAAAATATATGAATTAATTCGACTAATTTTCGAATTACTATATTAAATTTAACACATGAATCCAATCAGTCTACTTCAAGGTTTTGCAGAACAGCCAATTTCTACTCAGGTATTACTAGGGTTACTGAAGAACTATAGCAGTCCTTATGATAAAATAAATGCGCTGGTTCAAAAAGGCTACTTAGTACAATTAAGAAAAGGCCTGTACTCTACATCAACATTAGTAAGCTCAAAAAGTCCAGAACCATTTTTAATAGCCAATCATTTATATGGACCTAGTTATATTTCTTTAGAATCTGCCATGTTTTACTGGGGCTTAATTCCAGAACGTGTTTTTGAAATTTCTAGTGTAACGAGTAAACTATCAAAAAAAATCAATTCACATAATCAACTTTATAGTTTTACTCACTTACCCTTACCCTATTATACATTTGGCATACAGCAATTAAGCTTAACTAATACACAAACAATAATGATTGCTTCTAAGGAAAAATGTATCTGTGATAAAATTATTACAAGTGCTGGAATTCAACTAAGAAGTAAAAAGCAAACAATAACCTATTTAGTTGAAGATCTAAGAATTGAGAAAGATAGTCTTAGATTATTAAACACAAGAGAAATGGCAAAATGGATAACTGATTGTCCTAAACAGCATACTATCAAAATTTTAATTGAAACAATTGCAGACTTATGATTAAACAATGGATTGAATCATATGAGCCTAAAAATATTTTAGAAACAGAACAAGCATTAAGAGAAATAATGCAGGAAATTGCTCTAGCTGGACTGTATAGGGCTAACTTTTTTAAGTATGCTGCATTCTATGGTGGAACTGGGCTGAGAATTTTTCATGGATTAGATCGATTTTCTGAAGACTTAGATTTCTCTTTACTAGAAAAGAATATTGATTTTGAATTTAAACCTTACTTTAATTCAATTATTGATGAATTTGAATCTTTGGGAATTCAAGTAAGTTTAACTCAAAAAATGAAAACAGCTATTACAAATGTGGATTCTGCCTTTTTAAAATCTGATTCAGTTTGGAGTGAATTAATTTTTGAGCATACAATACCTCAAATTAATTTAACTATAAAACCAACTATTAAAATCAAGCTTGAAATTGATACAAATCCACCTCTCGGATTTAATACTGAAAATTTACTCTTAACAAAGCCTTTTTCATTTTATGTAAATTGTTTTACTACTCCTGATTTGTTTGCAGGTAAAATGCATGCATTACTTTTTAGAAAATGGAAGAATAGAGTAAAGGGAAGAGATTGGTATGACCTAGAATGGTATATAAAAAGTAATATTGAAATTAATTTATCACATTTTTGTACTAGGGCAATTGAAAGTGGGGATTGGCATGAGCCAATAATAAATAAAGCTCTACTTTTAGATTTATTGAATAAAAAAATAAATAGTGTAGACTTTGGTAAAATAAAAGAAGATATTATTCGATTTATTCCAAACCCGGCTATTTTAGATATTTGGTCGAGGGAGTATTTCTTACAACTGGTAAAAAATATCAAGGTTGTTTAATCTATATTCAATAATTTTTTACACATTTTAATATTCAGTTTTTCAAGCATACTTACTCGTCTGCTTTGCAGCATACTTACTCGTCTGCTTTGCAGCATTCTTTCTCTGCTGCTCTCGCAAGCATTCTTTCTCTGCTGCTTTCGCAATCGTTCTTTCTCTTTCGCTGCTGAAAAATTCCTGCAATTATTT
>JAVHPL010000160.1:0-9403 GCA_036170555.1 Sediminibacterium sp.
AAGTGCCAATATGATTGTAAATTGTAGCGGCTTGGTTTAAAAATTGGATGGTATTTTCAGTAGGTTCTCCTAATTTTTCAAACAACTCATTGGCAAATTGATCTTTATTGGCAAATGCCTCCACCATAGTACCATCTTCATAAAAATAATTACAGCTTACGGGCATTTGTACATAGGAAAAATATTTTTCCATAGGCACTCCACATAAATCAAATAAAGCCTTGATATTTTCGGGTTGTGTAAATAAACTAGGGCCAGCATCAAATTGGTAAGCACCTAAATTAAAATGGCTGAGTTTACCCCCAGGATAGTGATTCTTTTCGTAAACTGCCACTTCATAACCCTGCATACGCAAGCGAATGGCCGATGCTATACCTGCAATTCCTGCACCAATAATTATTGCGTTTTGTTTAGTTGCCACCATGCTTTTACTTTAGGAAATGCAATTTTAAACCATGCAGTGTAAAATTCGGAATCTGAATCCATTAATTTTTCAATTCTTTCAAAAGAACGGTATGCATAGTTCTCCACTTCTTGAGGATTAGGATGCACTGGACCATCATAATAGCCTATAAAAACATGGTCAAATTCATGTTCGGTTAAACCATTCACAAAAGGCGCTTTATATATAAAATCAAAAATTTTTTTCAGTGGCACGTCAAAACCCATTTCTTCATTCAATCTGCGCAACGCAGCATCGGAAACTGATTCGCCGGGGCGAGGATGGCTACAACAACTATTGGTCCAAAGACCACCGCTATGATATTTAGTAATGGCCCTTTGTTGCAATAACATCTCTCCCTTGCTATTAAAAATAAAAACGCTAAAAGCTCTATGCAATAAGGCTTTTTCATGCGCTTCCATTTTTTCCATCAGCCCAATTTCATTGTCTTGTTCATTCACCAATACCACTTGCTCCATAACCATATTTTATACTTACTACAACAAATTCAACTGGCTTCTAATACCCGCTTTAGCTAAAATAACGAATTTGCTATAATCTGGAATTCGAATGCGTTCTTCCATTATTTTTTGAGGCTGTACTTTCTTAATTTTTTTAAACAAAGAAAGATAATATTTATAAGCTACATAAACGCCAAATCGGGCTTTCAATGGTAAGTGAATAATACCCGCATACGCATCATCAAAGTCTTTTTGAATATCGGCTTCAATCATGGCTTTGTCTTCGGCAGTAAAATTTCTAAAATCACATCCCGGAAAATACACTCTATCTAAACCTTCATAATCGGCTTTTAAATCTCTTAAGAAATTTACTTTTTGAAAAGCGGCTCCAAGACTTCTGGCAGCAGGTTTCAAGGTTTCGCACAGCGCTTTATCGCCATCACAAAAAACAGTTAAACACATCAACCCCACTACTTCGGCACTACCATAAATATATTCTTCGTAACCAGCACGATCGTACTTGGTTTTATCTAAATCCATTTCCATACTATGCAAAAAAGCATCAATTAACTGATGATCTAAATGGTATTCATTTACCGTTAATTGAAAACTATGTAATATAGGGTTGAGGCTAATTTTTCTTTCTATTGCTTGATAGGTTGCTTCTTTAAATTCTTTCAGCAATACTTCTTTATCATGCCCATGAAAAGTATCTACAATTTCGTCGGCAAAGCGCACAAAACCATAGATATTAAAAATAGGCCTGCGTAGATCTTTATGCAACAAATGAATACTAGAAGAAAAGCTGGTGCTGTATTTCTCCGTAGTTACCCTACTGCAGTCTTGACTTACTTCATGAAAAATGTTCAACATAGTTTCTTTTATATTTAAAAAGCTTTCTGTACTTCATTCGCAACCACTTCCCCACTAATAAGGCTTGGAGGAACTCCTGGCCCTGGAACCGTTAATTGCCCAGTGTAAAATAGGTTTTTTACCTTTTTACTCCTACATGATGGTTTAAGAACAGCAGTTTGTAGCAAAGTGTTCGCTAAACCGTAAGCATTTCCTTTAAAAGAATTGTATTCACTTATAAATTCCTTGTGCGCAAAAGTTTTTTTATACACTACGGCATCTAAAATTGACTGCCCCAACTGTTTTTCCATTCTTTTTACAATTTGCACAAAGTATTTATCTCTTAATGCTTCAGTGTCTCCAGATAAGCCAGCAGCTACTGGAATTAACAAAAATAAGTTTTCGCAACCATCTGGTGCCACCGTATTGTCGGTAACCGAAGTAGCCCCCACATAAAAGAGCGGATCAGTAGGCCATTCTTTGGTTGTGTAAATTTCATTCCCATGCACTTTAAATGAAGTATCAAAGAATAGGCTATGGTGTTGTAATTTTTCAATGCGTTTATTTAAACCTACATAATACAATAAGCTACTGGGAGCCATGACTCTTTTATCCCAATAAGCATCGGAATAACTACGATACTTTTTATCTAGCAATTTAGTTTCCACATGATGATAGTCTGCCCCACCAATAATTACATCAGCCGAAAAATGCATCTTGGCATTGGCATTATCGGCACCCTTGTGAATGGTTTCAATTCCTGTAGCCATTCCATTTTCAATATTGATATATTGTACATCCTGATTAAAATAAAATTTTACCCCAAGAGAAACAGCCAGTTCAAACATACCCTGTACAATTTTATACATGCCCCCTTTAGGATACCAGGTACCCCCCTTGATATCGGCATAGTTCATTAAACTATATAATGCCGGTGTATTTTCGGGGAGTGCTCCTAAAAAAAGTACGGGAAATTCCATCAACTCTACCAACTTGGGGTTCTTAAAATGCTTGGCCACATGGCTTTTGATAGAATTAAACACATCTAATCTAAAAACTCCTTTCAATAAATCCCAATCAATAAATTCAGTGTAAGATTGCCCCGGCTTAAATACCAATTTATTAACGCCCACATCATATTTGTAAGCGGCTTCTTGCATAAATTGATCTAGCTTTTCACCACTACCCGGTTCTATTTTGTTGAATAAGGCTTTGAAATTGTTGTAATTGGCCGGAATATCAATGGGGCCATCGGGATAGTAAACCCTATAAGAAGGATCTAATCTTTCTAATTCGTAATAATCCGAAACAGATTGACCAAACTGATTAAAGAAACGTTCAAAAACTTCGGGCATCCAATACCAACTAGGGCCCATATCAAAAGTGAAACCATTTTCGGAAAATTGGCGGGCTCTTCCGCCGGGAGTGGCGTGCTTTTCAACTACCTCTACATTCCATCCTGCTTTTGCCATAAAACAAGCAGCAGACATGCCAGCAAATCCACTGCCAATAACAATAACCTTTTTTTTAGAATCTTTGTACATGAGATTTAAGTAGCTTACGAGCAAAGTGAATCCTACTTTTAATAGTACCCAATGGTTCTTCTAGCATTTCCGCAATTTCATGGTATTTATAGCCATCAAAGTATAGTAAAAAAGGAGTTTTAAATATTTCAGGCAAGTTATGAATCGCTTGCTTAACTTCTTTTAAATTTATTTGAGCAATTCCCTCATTGGCAACAGCACCCTGGTTTAGGTTCAATAAAAATTCATTAGGAGTGCTATCAAAAATAGTACTCTGTTTAGATTTTCTTCTGTAATTGTTGATGAAAATATTGCGCATGATGGTATATAACCATGCTTTAATATTGGTACCAACATTGTATTTGTCTTTATTGGCCAAAGCCCTGTACAGGGTTTCTTGATAAAGGTCTTTAGCAGCTTCGTTATCTCTGGTTAAGTTGAATGCGAAAGGCTTTAAAAACTCAGTATCGTTGGTGAGCATTTGGTTGAAATCAATCGTAGACATACTCGTTTTGTTTAAGTTTACAAGATGTAAAACTAAACAGAATTAATTCATCTGCCAAATATTTTTGTTTAATTTTTAAATACAAATAGTTAAACAAACCTAAAGTGTTGATATATAATCTATTACCTCCGTAAGTGATTTTTTAAGCTGCACATTGGAGGGTAGTTTTTTGCTGTAATGGAGGGTAACTGCACCAGAGATCACCAGGGGAAACTCGTGCAAACGGTTTTGCACATTCACTAAAAATTTTTCAAAATTAAAATTATGAGCTACCGAAGTAAGGTGACAATATAAAAAATGGGGCTTTTTATGCAGGGCTATGAATTCAATATCTTTTATGGGAATATTGGCTCCTGCATATAATATTTTAATTCCTTTAGATTTCATTAAAAAATAGGCAAATAAAATACCTAATTCGTGGTGTTCTCCTTCGGGAAGAAATAATACTGCAGTTGATTTATAAGGTGCGGTTAATTTAATTTTTTCTATGCCCACTAATAATTTCTGACGAATTAAATTGGTTACCAAATGCTCTTGCCCGGGATTGATATGATTGGTTAACCAAAGAATTCCAATACGTTGTAAAAATGGAAATATAATTTGAATAATGGTTTTCTCAATTCCTTTAGCAGCAATAGAATCGTTCAGTTTTAATTCAAAAAGATCAAGATCCATATCTATCATGCAACTAATTAATTCATTTACCAATCTTTCTTGTAGGGCTTCAATTTGAGAAAGGGAAAGAATTTTTTCATTAATCATACTGGCATTCATTTTGTCAATATGAGAAATCTTAAAACCGTATTTATTAAGTAGTGCAATATTCAATACCGTTTTAAGTTCGGCATTGGAATAATAGCGAATATTGGTGTCTGTACGTTGAGGGTTTAAAAAATGATACCGTTGCTCCCAAATACGAATAGTATGTGCTTTAATGCCCGATAGATTTTCTAAATCTTTAATGGTAAATGCATTCATAATAAAAAAGCTGTTCCAATATAGAACAGCTTCTTTTTGTAAAAGTTCAACAAAATGAAAAAATTATTTATCCTTTAATTTACGCAAGTATTCTCCATAACCACTTTTAGAGTACCGATCGGCTAAAACATTTAATTGTTCCCGATTCATAAAGCCCATTCTAAAAGCTACTTCTTCTATACAACCTACTTTTTGACTTTGACGTTTTTCAATAACGCGAACAAATTCACAAGCATCTGCAAAGGAATCAAAAGTACCTGTATCTAACCAAGCAGTACCACGATTCATGATACCTACATTTAATTGGCCTCTTTTGAGGTACTCAATATTTACATCGGTAATTTCATATTCGCCTCTGGCAGAGGGTTTAATATTTTTGGCAATGTCTATTACGTTATTATCATAAAAATACAAACCAGGAACCGCGTAATTAGATTTTGGGGCTTTGGGTTTTTCCTCTATAGAAACTGCTTTTAAGTTTTGATCAAATTCAACAACACCATAACGTTCAGGATCATTTACTTCATAAGCAAATACAGCAGCCCCATTTACATCACTAAATGATTGCACCAATTTACTTAGGCCTGCACCATAAAAAATATTATCTCCTAAAATGAGGCATACTTTTTCTTTACCAATAAATTTTTCTCCAATAATAAAAGCCTGCGCTAAACCATTAGGTTCCTCTTGAACAGCATAAGAAAAATTACAACCAATTTCATGACCATCACCCAGTAAGCGACTGAACTGATCTAAATCGTGCGGAGCTACAATAAATAAAACGTCTTTAATACCTGCCAACATTAAAACAGATAAGGGATAATAAATCATCGGCTTATCATATACTGGCATTAATTGTTTACTGATGCCTTTGGTAATGGGGTACAATCTTGATCCAGAACCAGCGGCTAAAATTATCCCTTTCATGTTATTAGATTTTAGACTATAAATTTACTAAAACTGCAGCGTATTTACCATATCTTTTAATCGTGGAAGCGCCGTATCTTTATCACTCATGATCACTTCAGATAGATCTATTTTCCAGTCTATTCCCAAATCTGGGTCGTTAAACAGAACACCTCCTTCAGAGGCTTTATAATAGTAGTTATCGCATTTATAAAAGAATGTGGCTTCGGCACTAAGAACCACAAAACCATGCGCAAAACCGCGAGGTACAAAAAACTGGGTATGGCTATCTTCCGATAATTCTACCGCAACATATTGACCAAAAGTTTTAGAATCTCTGCGCAAATCAACCGCAATATCTAATACGCTTCCTTTTAACACCCGTACCAACTTAGCTTGTGCAAATTCTCCATGTTGAAAATGTAATCCGCGCAATACACCGCGCTGAGAATTAGATTGATTGTCTTGCACAAAATCAACAGCAAGCCCTGTTTTTTCTAAAAAAGTTTTTCTATTAAAGCTTTCAAAAAAATATCCCCGATTGTCTCCAAAAAAAGTATCGTGTATTAAAAAGCAACCTTCTAATGTGGTGAATTCTACCTGCATAATTATCTGTTATTGTACATAGATTGATAGTAATTTTGATAATTACCACTTGTTACATTGTTGAGCCATTCGGTATTACTTAAAAACCAATCAATGGTTTCACTTAAGCCTTGTTCAAAAGTTACCGAAGGTTTCCATCCCAGTTCCCTGTTAATTTTAGTAGCATCAATTGCATATCGGCGATCATGCCCTGGGCGATCTTTAATATAAGTGATCAGCTTTTCGCTATGGCCTGCTTCCCTACCTAATTTTTGATCCATTTGCACACAGAGTAATTTTACCAGATCAATATTTTTCCATTCGTTAAAACCACCAATATTATAGGTTTCACCATCTACCCCTTTATGAAATACCAAATCAATGGCTAAAGCATGATCTTTTACATACAACCAATCTCTGGTATATAAGCCATCCCCATAAACAGGTAATGGTTTTTCTTGAATAATATTATTGATGAATAAAGGAATTAATTTTTCGGGAAAATGATAAGGGCCATAATTATTAGAACAATTAGAAACTACCGTTTGCATGTGATAGGTTTCTCTATATGCTCTTACAAAATGATCAGAGCTGGCCTTGCTTGCAGAATATGGAGAGTTTGGATCATACGCTGTTGTTTCGGTAAACAACCCTTTTTCACCCAAGCTACCATATACTTCATCGGTAGAAATATGATAAAACCTGTTTTTGCTGTAATCCTTACCCCACTTAGTTCTTGCCGTATTCAATAAGTTTACCGTACCAATAATATTGGTGTATACAAAATCTAGAGGAGACACAATGGATCTATCAACATGAGACTCTGCAGCCAAGTGAATTACATCGGTAACTTGGTACTTATCAAACACTGCTTCAATAGCAGGAACATCTAATATATTTACTTTTTCAAAATGATAATTAGGCTTCGTATCTATATCTTTTAGATTTTCTAAATTACCCGCGTATGTAAGCGCATCTAAATTGATAATGGTGTATTCGGGATATTTATTTACGAAGAGACGAACTACGTGCGAGCCAATAAAACCTGCACCGCCCGTGATGATGATTTTCTTACTCATATTCCATACATATTAAAGCATAAAGTTACCGCTTTTAACGCTCCCAATGATGGTCTTTTATTAAATTGAACACCATTTGAATACCTGTTTCTAAAGGAATACTTGCCTTCCAACCAGCGGCCGTCATTTTACTTACATCTAACAATTTGCGGGGAGTGCCATCGGGCTTGGTTTTGTCTAAAATAATGCTGCCTTCAAACCCAGTAATTTTCTTTATCAATTGCGCCAGTTCCAGTATGGTTACATCAGTACCAGTACCAATGTTTACTAAGCCCTTTTGGTTATACTGTTGCATTAAATACAAACAAGCATCGGCTAAATCATCTACATGTAAAAATTCTCTTTTAGGTGTACCCGTTCCCCAGATGGTTACTGTTGAATCATTATTCCTTTTAGCCGTAATAAATTTGCGCAGCATGGCCGGCAATACATGGCTTTTTTCTAAATCGTAATTATCGTTGGGGCCATACAAATTGGTAGGCATGGCCGAGATATAATTGCATCCGTATTGCGCACGATACCCATCACATAATTCAATGCCCGCAATTTTAGCAATGGCATAGGGTTGATTGGTATCTTCTAAATAGCCGCTTAATAAATATTCTTCTTTTAATGGTTGTGGAGCTAATTTAGGATAGATGCAAGAAGAGCCTAAAAACAATAATTTCTTTACCCCATTTACATAACTCTGGTGAATGATATTGCTTTCCATCATCAGGTTATCGTAAATAAATTCTGCACGATAAGTATTGTTGGCCACAATGCCGCCCACTTTGGCAGCAGCTAAAAAAACATATTCAGGTTTTTCTTTTGCAAAAAAATCAGCAACCGCTTGTTGATTGCGTAAATCCAGTTCAGCAGAGGTTTTGGTAATAATATTGGCATATCCTTCTGCTGTTAATTTTCTTGCAATAGCACTGCCCACCATGCCTCGATGACCAGCAATATATATTTTACTATCCTTATTCATGTTCTTTATTAATGGTAAAGCCACTATCTTTTAATAATTGCTCTTTTTTAAATAATGCAATATCTGCAGCAACCATTTCTTTTACCATGGAAGCCAAGGTATACTTGGGTTTCCAGCCTAATTTAGCATTGGCTTTTGTGGGATCCCCAATTAATAAATCTACTTCTGTTGGGCGATAATATCGTGGATCTACTTTTACTACTTCCGAACCCACTGCCAATGGATAAGCACCCGATATTGCTATTACTTTTCCTATTTCGTTTTCTTCTTTACCTTCGAATGATAGCTCCACCCCGATCTCTGCAAATGCCATTCTTACAAAATCTCTAATATAGGTGGTGATGCCAGTTGCCAATACAAAATCTTCGGGCTTTTCTTGTTGTAACATCAGCCACATTCCTTCTACATAATCTTTAGCATGGCCCCAATCTCTTTGTGAGTGTAGGTTTCCGAGGTACAAGGTATTTTGCAAACCCAATGCAATTCTTGCAACAGCGCGGGTGATTTTTCTGGTAACAAAAGTTTCACCTCTTAATGGAGATTCATGGTTAAATAATATTCCATTACATGCATACATATTATATGCTTCGCGATAGTTTACTGTAATCCAATAAGCATATAGTTTAGCTACTGCATAAGGGCTTCTAGGATAAAAAGGAGTGGTTTCCGATTGAGGAACAGCTTGTACTAAACCGTATAATTCCGAAGTAGATGCTTGGTAGAACTTTGTTTTTTGAGTAAGCCCCAATAAACGAATGGCTTCTAATATTCTTAACGCACCAATCCCATCTGCATTGGCTGTGTACTCTGGGGTTTCAAAACTCACGTGCACATGGCTCATGGCCCCTAAATTGTAAATTTCATCGGGTTGCACTTCTTGAATAATACGAATCAAATTGGTACTATCTGTTAAGTCTCCATAATGCAAAACTAAGTGCCTATCGGGAATATGTGGATCCTCGTAAAAATGATCTATCCGTTGGGTATTGAACATAGAACTACGGCGCTTAATGCCATGCACTTCATAGCCCTTCTTTAATAATAACTCTGCCAAATAAGCTCCGTCTTGGCCTGTAATACCCGTGATTAATGCTTTTTTCAT
>JAVHPL010000161.1:0-9378 GCA_036170555.1 Sediminibacterium sp.
CAATCAATTAATGAGTATAGAATCGATAGAAAATACCGATTTTTTTAATAATTTATTCAGGGAGATTAATGTTGAAAAAGAAATAAGAGGTGTTTGCGAAGAACAAACAAGTATAATAAACATAAACGGAAAAGATTCATTGGTTATTAAAAATACTTCAATAACACCTTGTGGTAACCAATATGATACATTTTGGGCAAGATTAAAGGGATGGCTTATTAGTATTGGTGACTTTTTAAGTTCAGGAACATCTGGTTCTATAGATCCACAGGGCATTAATAATAGTCCGTTTGCAGTTGGATATTATAGTGGATGGAATTTGGCTGATTTCTTAGGTATTGATCCTTTAGCTAGATCTTCAATTCCTTCAATCAACATGGATCCATATAACCCTGGATCGGGGGGTACTTTAAATGATGGAAACAATTCTCAATGGGGCCCTTATAATAGTGAACAAATAGAAGACGAAATATTATTAGATGCAACAGTTCAATCTGTTGGGTATGATGATGGGGCTAGTAATAATAATGGAATAGATAATAGTAGTTTTGAATTATTTGATACATTAAAACGGCCTCCAACCATTAGTGATATCATGGGTGAATATAATTTTGTAGAAAGATTGTATTCAACCGAAAATTGCTTTGAAATATCAATAAAACAAATCTTTAAATTAGGATATAGAGTTGGTGGTTGGGATCCTGGTGGTCAAACTTTTCAAGTATTTAGGAGGGATACTGGTCCAGATAAGAATGTTGCACTAAAAGGAGTGAGTTACATGATAGATGCATTACAGAAAAAGATACCTATTATTGTTGGTGTAGACTATGGAGGAATATCTCCTAATACAGATTCGACTACTAATCATTTTGTTGTAATTGTAGGAATGGGAACAACTGCATCCGGACAAATTTATTTTAGATTTTATGATAATATGACTTCGAATCCAATTTATGGAGCAAACCCATTGAATTTATTGTTTTTTAATCAATCAACAGGTACTTTAAAGGGAATATTTAACGGGTCATCAAAAAGACAAACATACAAATATCAGGTTTCTCAAATTCGCAAAAGTTTTAAATAAACAAGCCATGAGAATTTTTCATTTATTTGTACTTTTTCTCTTGATTTTTAAGGGAGTTGAAGGTCAGATACCCAATCAGACATTTGATAACGATAGTTGTGGGCTTTGGAAGAACTATCAACCTACTAATAATATCAATAAGTTTGATACTTTGGTTATTAAAGTATTACTTATTGATATGGGTGAAAATGTATTTCACCACCCATATTTAAAATGTGATAAAAGCAATCAATTTTACAGGGCCCTAGAAAAAAAATACAGTGGATTAAAGTTGATGTTGTCATTTAAGCCAATTAATTGTGATATGGTATATGCATATCCATTTGTATATAAATCCAAATATGAGTATACTTTATTTAAAAGGAAAAATTTGGATGGGAAATTGGTTAACTGGATATGGGGTAAACAAATGCTTAAAATAAAAATTGCCCGTTATAATCGATATTTTGAGGATGGAAGTGAATTCATCTCAATTATTCATGATATAGAACCAATTAATTAAGAAAAGTAGCTGTCTTTGGTTTTTCATTGCTAATTAAGTTTCTCCAATAATTAATGAAATAGATTTTTTAACTTTGTGAAGCTTTAAATCATTTTAAACGAATTATATGCCTGGTTTTGAACTATTTGGTGCGGAAGAAAGAAAAGAAGTAAATGATGTATTAGAAAACGGAATTCTGATGCGTTATGGATTTGATGGTCCCCGAAAAGGAATTTGGAAGGCAAAAGAGCTAGAAAAAGCGATCACTGAAACTTTCGGTTGTAAATATGCGCAACTCACTTCTAGCGGAACCGCTGCATTAACAACAGCAATGGTATCTCTTGGAATTGGAGCTGGAGATGAAATCATCATGCCAGCATTTACTTTTGTTGCTAGTTTTGAAGCGGTGTTAAGTGTGGGTGCTATACCCGTACTGGTTGATATTGATGAAACGCTCACCCTTGATCCTGCATCTGTTAAAAAAGCAATTACTTCAAAAACCAAATGTATCATGCCCGTACATATGTGCGGCAGCATGGCCAATTTAGATGCATTGGCGGCTATTTGTGCAGAGCATAATTTCATTTTATTAGAAGATGCCTGCCAAAGTATTGGTGGATCTTATAAAGGAAAAGCATTGGGAACAATTGGTCATGCAGGAACTTTTTCTTTTGATTTTGTTAAAATGATTACTTGTGCAGAAGGTGGGGTAGTAATGACCAATGATAAAGATATATATACAAAAGCGGATGGCTATACCGATCATGGACATGATCATTTAGGAGGTGCCGACCGTGGTGCTGATCTGCATCCTTTTATTGGATATAATTTTCGCATTAGTGAATTGCATGCTGCAGTTGGTTTAGCACAGATTAAAAAACTAGATACCTTTTTAACATTACAGAAAAAAAATAATCATGCATTGCGTGCTTATCTAGAGCAGATACCCGAAATTAGTTTTCGCGTGGTGCCAGAAGGCGGAGATGACAGTTGCAGTTTCTTGAGTTGGTTTTTGCCAACCACCGAATTAATGCAGGCGGTAGTTGCCGAAATGAAAGCGCAGGGAATATTAGCGGGTAATTTTTATTGGTTTGCAAATAACTGGCATTATATTACTAAGTGGGATCATTTAAAAAATGCCCAAACATTAAATCGCGTTAATAAAGAACAGGAGCAAGCCTTGCTTAAACTAAAATCAACTTCTTTTGCAGCAAGTGATGCCATCATGGGGCGTTGCATTTCTACTGCCATTAGTTTGGTTTGGACAGATGAACAAATACAAGAAAAAGGAGAAAAGATGGTTGCGGTAATTAAAAAAGTACTTGGTAAATAGAAGCTCATTTTATTTTCTTCCCTTCCATCTGATCTACATACTCTATACTGCCTAGTCGAAAGCGGAAAGGAATTTTAGTGGCTTTTTCTAATTGCCATTCTTTTTTACAAAAAAATCCAATGTTCTTGATATAATAATTAGATGGTATGATGCGGATGGGCAAGTTTTTTAAACTGTCTATTCTAAGTGTCTGATTTTTAAGCATACCTATTTTGCCCTGCGCAAAAACAAATGCAGCGGGTATTAGCAATAAATTTACAAACAAACAAATTCTTTTACTTTGATGCATCATAGTAAATGTATGTAAATTTACATAGTAATTAATTTGGTAGATGTCACTGAGTCAATCTTTACAACAAAAACTGCTTCAAAAACTGTCTCCCCAACAGATTCAGTTAATGAAATTATTGCAGGTGCCTACGGCTAATTTAGAAGAAAGAATTAAAGAAGAATTAGAGGAAAACCCTGCTTTAGAACAAGGAGAAGATGGTCATGAGGATGAATACACCGACGAATTAAACGATGAATTTGATAATGCTGCAGAAGAAGTAGATCCCGATGGTAGTTCTGAAGATTATGAAAACGTAAACATTAGTGATTATGTGGTTGATGACGATGGGGAAATTGCCGATTACAGAACAAAAGATGATAATTATCCCGAATTAGATGATCAAAAAGTAATTCCAATACGTGTAGAAACCAGTTTCCACGAATTGGTTTTGAACCAATTGGGCATGTTGGAATTAGATGAAAGAAATTTTAAAATTGCCGAACAGGTTGTTGGTAGTTTAGATGATGACGGATATTTACGTAGAGAACTTAGCTCTATTGCAGATGACTTGGCTTTTAGGCAAAGCCTAGTGGTAGAAGAAAAAGAAATTGAAGTAATTGTTCAACAAATACAACAATTTGATCCTGCAGGTATTGCTGCAAGGGATTTGCAAGAATGCTTAATGCTTCAGTTAAAAAGAAAAATTTCAGAAGGTCAGTCAGTAGAATTAGCGATGCAAATTTTGGGTAAATATTTTGATGAATTTACCAAAAAACATTATGAAAAAATTCAGCGTAGTTTAAATTTATCCGATGATCAACTGAAAGAAGTAATTAATCAAATTATTAAACTTAATCCAAAGCCAGGTGGAAATATTGGCGAAGTAAATAAAGCCGAAAGTTATATTGTTCCTGATTTTTTTGTAATCAACAATAACGGCATATTAGAACTTACACTCAATGCAAAAAATGCCCCCGATTTGCGCATTAGTGAAGGGTATAGAGATATGTTAAAGGATTACGAAAAGGGAAGTAAAAAAGACAAACGTCAAAAAGAAGCTGTACTATTTATTAAGCAAAAGATTGATTCTGCCAAATGGTTTATTGATATGATTAAACAACGGCAAGAAACATTAATTGGTACCATGAGTGCAATTATGAAACACCAGCAGGAGTTTTTTTTAACTGGAGACGAAACTACCATGCACCCTATGATTTTAAAAGATATTGCCGAGTTAACTGGGTTAGACATTTCTACTGTTAGTAGGGTAGCCAATAGTAAATTTGTGCAAACTGAATTTGGAACCTATCGCTTAAAATTCTTTTTTAGTGAATCTTTAAGTACTGATAGTGGTGAAGAAGTTAGTACCCGTGAAGTAAAGAAAATTTTGAGTGATATTATTATAGCCGAAGATAAGCGTAAGCCATTGAGTGATGAAATTCTTACAGATATGCTTCAAGATAAAGGGTATAATATTGCTAGAAGAACGGTGGCCAAATATAGAGAACAATTAAATGTGCCAGTGGCTAGGTTACGCAAACAATTGTAGCTTTTAAGTATTCATTATCATGACAACACAAACAAGCCAATCTACCACTATTCAACAGCCATTTATTTTGCGCATTTTTGCCAAAATTATTTCCTATATTTTTCATCCATTATTTATTCCAACCTATTTTTTTATTTATTTAATGCAGTTGTTCCCATACGAGTTTGCTGGTATAACAGTATGGCAATTAAAAATGCGTTTGTTTGGGGTATTTTGGCTTACTGTTTTTTTTCCTGCATTTGCTGTGTTTTTATTGTGGAGGTTAAAGTTTAGTGAGAGTATTTTTTTACGAACTCAAAAAGAACGTATCATTCCCTATATCATCACTATGTTTTTTTATTGGTGGATGTATTATTTAAGTAGAAATTTTTTAGATCAACCCATTGTGTTGAAATTTTTTTTCATGGGTATCTTTATGGCAACAGCAGTTGGCTTAATTCTAAATAATTATTTTAAAATAAGCATGCATAGTATGGGTATGGGGGGTATTGCTGCGGCACTTATTTTCACATCATATTACTATGAAGCAGGAGATGGTATTTCCATTAGTATAATACTATTCATTACTGGTTTGGTTTGTACTGCGCGTTTATTGGTTAGTGATCATTCTATTAAAGAAATTTATACAGGTTTACTCGTGGGGGTGTTTTGTCAAATTATAGCATACTTAGTTGTTATGTAATGCTTAAAAACGAATACAACGAACTTTATCTAATGTAGAGCTTCTGATTTTTAAGAAGTTGGTATAGGCCATAGAAATTTCCAGCCCACCCCTCCAATTAGAAGCTGTTTTTAATTTAGAAATATTTACATCATAGCTAACACCAATATTCATATGGTTAAAGCTCAATTTTACCACTGGAATAATGGCATCTCCCACCCGCATGAAACTACCAATATAAAATATATTCGGCTCTCCATCATCATATCTGGTAGTTGTACTAAATCCATATAGTACACCTGCAATAATTTGACGATTGCCATTTTGAGTAAAATAATCTGCAAATGCAGTTATATAATCTCTATCGTTTATTTTTCCATTAATGCCAATATTGAAACTGTATTTTGGGTCAATGGTTTCAACATTAGTACTTAGTACTGTTTTAATGGTAGGTTTGTTTACATGTGCAATACCTGCTGCTACATACAAATGCAGCTTAGTATCAAAAGCAGTGGTATACGAAAGGCCAGTTGAAAAATCCCAGTAATTGTATCCATTACCTTTTATGAATTGTGCGGTTGGATTGCTACTGCTAAAAGAACCATTTTGATATTGGTCTCCAAATTTTAATAATGTAGGATCAAATTGACTAAATACAGGCCCACCCATAAAGCCCAATGATAAATAACTGTCTCGATTTTCACTTAGCGATTTTTGAAAATTTAGAGCTGGTAAAATTTGCGTCCTTTTTAGTCTGATATCTCCGGCACCATCCACGCTCATTTGTGTGCCGATGGTTATAAAATCACTTCCTTTACCAATAGGTGTTTTATGTTCAATGCTTAATGATGTTGTTCTAAATGGAACAGTGATGGCTCCCCATTGATCTCTGTAATTCATGGAGATTCTTAGATCGCCAGTAAAAATTCCAGCCAATGCTGGGTTACGTAATAAAGGTTGTTCATAAAATTGGGAGAATACATAATCTTGGCTATGACCAAACAATGCTAAAAACAAGAATAATATGGTAGACCTTGTTTTCATTTATTTTATGATTGCTACATTTCCTTTAAATACTTGAGCTGCATTTGTTTCGCAAATCAATTCGCATATATACACATAAATATCGGGCTCTTGTAATTTGCCCCTAACTTTTCCATTCCATCCTGCAGTTTTATCATTGGGCAAGAAATTATTTTTTTCAAAAATCAATTCGCCCCATCTATTATAAATGCGCATATTTTTTACTATTTTAATTCCTTGCGCTTGTACATAAAACAGGTCATTAACTCCGTCTCCATCTGGCGTAAATGCATTTGGAATATATACTTGAGTGTTGTTACAGAAAGTTTTTATTTTAATGGTATCGCTGGTTACGCAACCAAAAATATTGGTAGCAGTGCAAACTATGGTTTCATCATTCACTACACGGGCAGTGGGATCGGGGCATGTTACGCAAGAAAGATCTTTCCCTCCAGTCCATCTCCATTTTACAATATTATTTACACTAGCATAAGCTTGTAATTTAATTTTGGATCCTGCAATAAAACTAGTGTCGTTGCTTAGTTTGATTATAGTAGGATTTCCCACTATAACTTTTGTATAAGCTGTGTCTGTAAAACAATTGTATGCATCACGAGCCACTACTTTATAGATAGTTGTTGCAGGTGGAGAAACAATGGGTGCGGCAATATTGGTATTGTTTAATCCTGCGGCAGGCATCCATTGGTATGTGTTACCACCTGCAGCCCATATTCGAATACTGGATCCTACACAAATACTAGATTCGGGAGCCACTGTAATTGTTGGAGGCGTTATTACTTGAACACTAGTACCAGCAATCTGTGTACATCCATATTCATTGTATCCAATTACTTTGTATTGTGTTGTTCTGCTTGGTTTAACATTCACTGTTAAGCAGTTATTACAAATAATATTGTCTTGAGCGTCTTTCCACACATAATTGTTTGCTCCATTTGCTCTTAATTGGATACTATCTCCAATACAAATTCTTTGGGCATTGGCTACTTTAATACTAGGCACTGGGTGAATGGTGATCATTTTTAGTGCAGAATCATAACAACGATTAATTGTTCCTGCAGTTAACTTAACCTGATAAACACCCTCATCAAAATACAATATACGTACAATTGAATCAGTTCCATTTTTTCCATTACCAAAATTCCATAGCCTCATCATGATTGAGTCAATAGAATTGATATCTGATTTTAATTCCATTAAACTATTTAAACATGCTTCATTAATAGAACTGATATTTACTTGTGGGAAGCTGTAGATACTTATATTGTAGGCTCCTCTGATACTGTCTACACAACCAAAATTACTGGTAACGTATAAATTGGTTTCTTGGGTACCTGTTTGTTTAAATGAAGCAGATGCAAACATTTCTCTGCCGATAAAATTATTTCCAACAAACCATTCCCTGTTTTTAATTCCACTAAATGCAGCAGAACTGTCATAAAAATTAAATGTAGTAAAGCCACAATCATAAATGGTTTTTGCAATAAAGTTAGCTTTCACCGTTTCAATTAAAATAGAATCGGAACTGATAATGGGAATCCTGCAACCTGTTAAACTAATCAATGTAAAACTAGGACGGTATGTACCTGGCTTTGTATATTGATGTGTAATGTTTTTTACTGCAGTGGTAATGATGGTGCCATCATCAAAATTCCATTCAATGGAATCGGTGTTACTTACTTGTGGTGTAAATGAAATAGTTTTTTGGGTAGTGCAATAAAGACCTCCCTTAAATTCAATCTTACCGGTTGGTGATTTAATTTTAATGGTTGCACTATCTGTAAATGTGCACCCGCCTGCATTTACTGCATTCATAATTACTTTAAAATTACCCGATTGTTCAAACGTATAGGAACTTGTATCACCTAATGCTGTTTTACCATCTCCCATATTCCAGATAACTTTTGTTACAGGTTGTGTTTGATTAATCAATTGAACGGTAAATGGAATACAACTTCCATTAATAGGGGTGATGATTCCTTTTCCGGGTAATACAGACAGAATTGTTATATGGGCAATGGTACTATCGTAGCAGGTTTTAAGTGGATTTATTTTACTTGTAGTTAATGCTATATTGTAACTACCAGATTGATTAAAACTATATGGTAAACGAATAAGTGAATCAATTGTATTATTTCCAATCTTCCATTTGTGTAAAAGGGTAGAATCTGATGCACTGTTAATGAAAATTGAATCACCAATACATGTTGATAGAGGTAAAGCAGCAATACTTGCTTTCACTGCAGGGTATACAATAACAGTTTTTGTTATTACAGTATCAAGGCAAAGGGTTTTAATAGGATGAGTAATATAATAAGTTCCTGATTGTACATATTGGTGTTGAACAGTACCTGAGCCATTGCTACTGCTGTTGGTTTCATCCCCCCAATTCCAGTTAAATTGTTGAATACCCGATGTGTTGTTGTTAAAGGATAAAGTAAAAGGGGCTCCGCAAACCACGGTATCTTTTAAATCTAATTGCAGCGATACTTTATTGGCGATGGCTTGAATATATTCGAAAAGGGTATCCGAACCGCAGGCGCCAGTTGCAATTAACATAGGTTGAAATAAACTGGTTTTAGTTGATTGGTAAGTATACAATACAGAATCATTCGCTGCAATCAAACTGTCTTTTCCATCTCCAAAAACCAACTGGTAGTTAGTATTAGTTCCTGTAGATTGATTCTTGAATAATACATTCAAGGGTAAGCAAACATTTAAGGGTGTTGCAGTAAATTGAAGATTGGCTTTTGATTTTACGATGATTGTTTTACTGTAAGCAATGGTATCACAATTACTGATTGCTTTTAATGTGATGGTGTAGCTAGTGTCTGCACCATTAGTTGCAGCATTAAATAATACCGGCAATGGGTTGGCTAAATTAGAAGTAGTTCCATTGCCAAAATTCCATTGAAAATGATATAGTTCTTGATTGATGTTGTTGTTAGTAATTGTTAA
>JAVHPL010000162.1:0-9332 GCA_036170555.1 Sediminibacterium sp.
TGAAGCAATAGATCCAGCAGACATAAAGTCTCTAGCTCTTGTAAAAGTATAGGCAGCCATCCAACCCAACCCATTAGATTTGGTAGGCTTTTCAATTTTTACAGTAGCCGCAAGAGAACCACCCAATGGGCCACTTTCCATTACTGTTGCATCGGTAATTTTAGGATTGATTCTAAGCGCGTTAGCTTGCGCAGAACCTGAAAGGCCTAAACCTGGAAAACGAGGACGATCGTCTGGGCCAGCAAATTTTGTAGTAGCTGGTCTTAAGTTTGCATTGTAATAATTGATATTGTTTATACTCTGCGTAAAAATTACTTCACCTGTTAAAACAATATCCTTGAAAATCTTTTGATCAACTGCTAAATTAGATCGCAATACTTTGGGGAATCTAAAAGACTCTTCTGTAGTTGCAATATTATAAGAAGAAGCAGGTACGCCAGGATTTGGTGCAAAACTGGCATAATTAGCAGGTGTGTTTGGACTAAATGGATAAGCAGCCGTATTGTTAAAGCTAACGGAACCATTCAATACACCATTATTACCCATTTGGTTACTTACAAATACAAATGGAGGACGACCGGTGAACATGCCAATACCACCACGTAATTGGGTGGTTTTATCTCCTTTAATATCATAGTTAAATCCTATACGAGGGCTAATCATCAACTTGGCAGTTGGTAATTTTGATGTGCTTAATTTTACAGATTGTCCATTGTTATCTATAAAACTAAATCCATCCACTTCTGTGTTGGTATATCCAGCGCCTTGAAAATATGGTAACTCAAAACGAACCCCATACGTAAGATTAAAATTAGACTCTAAGTTTAATTCGTCTTGAATATATGCTGCTAGCGTTCTTGATTTTGTTTTTACTAACCATGGAGCTCCACCCGGTAAATTGCTAAAGCTTGCACGATAGTTTCTCATGAATACGGGGCTAAATGCTTGATTAGGGTTTGCCTTATATGCGTCAGCAGCAGTATAAAAGTCTGCCAAATTATTGAAGGTATAAATACCATTAATTAAAGCAGTAAATCCATTGGTGAAAGTGAAACTTTCATAAGATAAACCAGCAGTAAGTGTATGCTTACCTAAATAAGCTGTTAAGTTATCACTGAACTGCCAAGTATCTGTGTTCAATAAGTTGTTGGGTGTAAAAGGATCATTACCAAAAGAAATATAGGTTCTACTTTGATTAGCTTGTGCTGATGGTAAAGAAGAGGTTGCAGAGGTAGGAGTAGTAGTTAATGGGCTACTTCCGTCTTGAATATCTACCATGGGGAAATTACCACCTTTAAGACCTCTAAAATCTCTATTAGCAGTATAGCCAAAAGTTATTTCATTACTAATTTTATTGCTGAAACGGCTATTTAGCTGAGCAATAACACCATAAATATTATTGTTAATTTCATAAGCTGCATTACTATATAAGATAGATGAAGCGTTACTTCCTCTACCACCATTGGTAGAGTTACTAGAACTTGCATTTACATCACGTTTAGATAACAATAAGTTTCCACGGATACTTAATTTATGAATATCGTTGATATTCCAATCAATACGGGCAACAGCTTTGTCGCTTTTGGTAATTAATGGGTATCCCTGATATGAACCTGGATTATAATTGAATTTAGATTGCAAGTATGCAGATAAGGTTTCTAGATCTGATACTTTAACCCTAGAAGTATTACCACTGATTGGTGAAGCGCCATTGCTTGCATCTGCAGTCCAAGTGGTTCCAATATCATTTCTTCTTTCACCTTCGTAGTTAACAAAATAGAACAATTTATTTTTGATGATGGCGCCTCCAAAACTTGCGCCAAATTGTTTTACATCAAATGCTGTACTGGTAACTGCTTGTTTTCCAGCAGAACCTGCTTTTGTACCAACAAGACTTTCATTTCGCTGATTGTAAAAGCCAGTACCATGAATAGTATTGGTACCACTCTTGGTTACAGCATTAATACTTGCTCCTGTAAAACCTGCATCTCTAAGGTTATAAGGAGATACATTAATTTGAATCTCTTGTAAAGCGTCTAAAGAAATTGGCGCAGAATTGGTTTGTCCACCATTTAAAGCACTCAATCCAAAAGAGTTATTAAAGATGGAACCATCCAACGTGAAATTGATTGCTCTTCCGTCTTGACCAGCAAATGATAAACCATTTGATTGTGGAACTAAACGGGTAAGGTCTGTTACGTTACGGCTAATGGTAGGTAATGAACTTAATAAACGTGAATTGATGTTGGTAGAAGCCCCTTTTCTGTCTTTAGAAATCAAGGCAGCTTTTCTATTTGCAGTTCCACTTACAGTTACTTCTTGTAATTGAGTAGAATTGTCTTGCAAATTAAAATCTACAACAGATGGCTCACCTAATTGAACGGTAACTTCAGTTACGGTTTCTGTTCTTAAACCTACATAACTGATGGTGATTTTGTAAGGTCCACCAATACGTAAACCTGTAACGGTGTACTTACCAGAATTGGTTGATACTGATTTGTATCGAGAACCAGAAGGTTCGTGTAAAACTTCAATAGATGCACCTGTTAATGGTACATTTTTTGCGTCTTTTACCGTACCAGTAATCGTACCAGTAGTTACTTGCGCCATTGATATGGAAACAGTTAAAACTGCCACCAAAAACAACGAAATTTGTTTTAAAATTCTCATAATCTTTGTTTTGATGCGGCAAATATCTAACATTCAGGCGTTAGTCTCCAAAATCTTGTTAAAATAATGATTCCTTAATATCCATATTTTGGGTATTTCAACGAGAAATGCAAATCAAAATGTTTTATAATATATTGATTATTAATATTTTATGATTTATTTGGCATTTTAAAAGTGATCATTTTTTTTGTTAATTTGTTAATAAAAACTTATTCTTAATCCAAGCTGAATTTGCCATTCTTGCCCAAACTTTACCGTACTATTTTTAAAGAACCCATTTTTTTGAATTTGTACCATTGTTGGGTCAAAGGAAAATTGAGGAATTTTTTGATTTGGTGTAAGAAAGCCTTCGAAGTTGATTAATTTTATATGATTGCTGGGCAGGTATCTAGTTTGGCCCCATGAAGCATTGATTAGATTGGTTAAGTTTAGTATTTCCATTGAAATGGACAATCCGTATTTTCTATTATTTATTTTAAATTGCTCATAAGTAGAAATTTTTATATCAATTTGTTGATTAAATGGTGCTCTGCTACCATTTCGTTCTGCATATTGACCTCTGTTTTTTTTTAAATATTCACTATGCTCAATAAACCATTCCAATGCCTCTTTTTGCTGATCGGCTGTGTAATAGGTATTATTTGTAACTAATGGAATAAAACGTTGTTCTTTTAATTCGGTGATTGTGGGAATGTATAACAAATCATATCCAGTTGTTTGAGGATCATCAGTATTCATATTTTTTCCTCCATAAACATAACTAAAACCAGATCCTGATTTCCCAATATAAGAAAAGCTAACACTTATTTTATGCATTTTTTTTCCAAATACCCAATCTCGCTTTACCCAAAATTGTATTAAATGACCTGGGCTAAAATCGGCTCTTGACAAGCGAAGATCATTTCTTCCATACTTGTGCTCGTTTAAACGCCATTGATTTACTAATACAGAATAATTTCCATCAAAAACAGAATAGGATTCCCCAAAACTATATTGAAGTGAAATGCGGGTGTTTGCTAAATCTTTTTTAATTTTTAATCCATATCTATACCCAAATCCATGTTGCTTTGAATTGTTTTCCATTAAAATAATAGATTCATAAGGAATGATACTATCACTTGCAATGGGAATTCTTGCTTTGTTTGGAGCAGTATAAATTGGGCGGTTATCTGGGCCTTGGAGTGTATCGTATTGAGGCAATAAATTGATATTGGAGAATGCTATTTCAGTTTGATTAAAATAATACATGGCGTCAATTTGAATTAACCAATTTTGTTTAAACCATTTGCTTATTTCTATACTCGATCTCCAAACCGAAGGCATTGATATGGTTTCGGGAAGTAAATTTAAAACACCTTTATTTCCTATTTTATTAAACAGTATTGGCTGCCATTGTTTTAAAATAGATGGCTCGAATTTTATTTTTTTTAAATCTTGTTTTGATGCTTCAAAGTAAGTATAGTTTAATCCGTTGTTATAGTACATTCCACTCATCCATGCTAAGGGCATTCGTCCTCCAAACAATCCTGTTCCTATTTCTATACTAACCATTTTTGTAGGAAATTGAAATAAACAGCTCAATCTTGGAGAAAAATCAGGATTTATAATTGGGTTATTACCATAGCTAAATGGATGAGTTGGATAGTATGATGCAATGGTGGGTAAAACTATTGAATTGGTTGAACTATCTTTTAAAGGATTTCCTTTTAGTTGTTGAAAACTCATTCTTATTCCTGCATGCAATACTATTTTTTTACTTATGCTTAAATGACTATTTAAAAATAAAGCCATTTTTATATTATGCACGATTGTAGGTATTGATTTTTGTGGGTAATTTATTTCGTAAGAGCCGGGTGTTTTTGTATTTAAAAAATCTGCAATACTGTAATAAAAATAAGATCCAAATTTATTTGGAAGAAACTGATTGTTTATTTTATTCCACTCCAGTTCTATACCCAAGTTGGCAATCTTTTTACCTTTATGATAATTCATTTTATTACGAATATTCCAATTATTTTGATTGGTATTGCTTTCTTGTGCATCTTCATTGCTTCCTAAGAAAATAATCCCTTCTCCATCTAAAATACGCACAGATGGAAATGCTTTTCCTAGAAATACAATTTCATCTGTAGATTTTGAGTAGTTTATTGAAAATTGATTTTCTATTTGCTGATTAATTTTACTATTGATTTCTAATGAACCTGAAAAAAAAGATGATTCAAACAGCTTTCCATTATTACTAAAAAACAATAATTCAGCACTGCTTCTGCCAGTCATTAATTTATGGGAAAAATGTTTTCGCACACTCAAATTAATTCGATGTTTTTGAGCTATTTGATAATCTAATCTTAATGCAATTTTTGAAGACGCTTTTTGTTGGGATTGGTTTAGTGAACCAGGGTCATAACCAAAATTAGATTGAATGGATGTAATAAAATTACGAAACTGATTTTCATTTTTGGTATTGCCTAAATAGTTTTTAATATCAAATTCTTGTGCAATTTCTTCTCTTGTATAATCGGCATTAAAGAAATAAAAAAAATGATTTTCTTTTATGGGTCCACTCAGTACAATTCCTGTGTTATTGTATATTCCTTTTTGTATTCCACTATATCGGTAAATGCTTGAATATGGTTTATTCTTTCCAGACTTAGTAATTAAATTAATTGCAGCACCAGTATATCCTCCCAAAGAAGCATCATAGGGAGATAATTGCGCTTGCAGTTGATCAATCATTTCTAATGATATTGGTGCAGATTCAGTTGATCCTCCATAAGTTCCAGTTTGAGATAATCCAAAAACGTCGTTTTGTAAAGCCCCATCAATATACAATGAATTGTATCGGTTGTTTTGACCTGAAAATGATACAGATCCTCCATTGCCTGTATTTGCAGTGGGTATATATTTTAATAAATTAAAATAATTTCTACCACTAATGGCTAAGGATTCAATTTTTGTTGACCCAATATGAAAATGTTTATTATTTTCAATACCTTCTTTTATGGCACTTGCAGTAACTGTTATTGGGTGTAATATATTTATAGAAGGATTTAATGATGCGTCTATTTTAGTAGTACTTCCCAGTTTAACTTCAATAAAATCTATAATGAGTGTATCGGCATATTCAGCTTGAAATTGAATTTTATATTGAGTAGATGGTAATAAATTTTCAAAATGATAATTACCCATAAAATTGCTGATTGTTTGTTGTTGATTACCTCGGCTTATATCATATAGGATAATGGAAGCCCCCAAAACAGGTTTTTTTTGCATTTTCACTGTGCCCGTAATATTACCTGTGGTTAATTGTGCTTTTGTAGATAAGCACCATAAAATAGATACAATTAGTAGTTTAAATGGGGGCATTCTAAAATATTGAACGCCAATGCTACTCTATTTTAAAAAGTTTTATATGGAGTGTTTGTACGTTGTTTCTTTCTTTTTTAACGGAATAGGTAAAATTGGTCTGATTGTATTTAGTAATTTTGCAGTTCAATGAAGAATATGTTATATAAAATTGAAGAAGCTATTGAAGATATCCGCTTAGGGAAAATGGTCATTGTAGTAGATGATGAGGATCGGGAAAATGAGGGTGATTTCATAGTTGCTGCCAGATTTGCTACTCCTGAAGTAATTAATTTCATGAGTAAGGAAGGGCGTGGTTTAATTTGTGTTGCATTAACCGAAGAACGTTGTGCGGCTTTAGATTTAAAACCCATGGTGAATGCGAATACATCTTTGCACGAAACAGCTTTTACTGTTTCGGTGGATATCATTGGCAATGGGGCCACTACTGGAATTTCTGCCCATGATCGTTCTAAAACCATACAAGCTTTGATACATCCTGACACCGTAGCTGCAGATTTAGGAAGGCCAGGACATATTTTTCCTTTAATAGCAAAAAATGGAGGTGTTTTACGGAGAACGGGTCATACAGAAGCAACGGTAGATTTGGCCAGGCTTGCTGGATTGGAATCTGCTGGAGTGTTGGTAGAAGTGATGAATGAAGATGGTACCATGGCTCGTTTGCCACAGTTAGTATTGATTGCTAAAAAATTTAATTTAAAAATTATTTCTATTAAAGATTTAATAGATTTTAGATTAAAAACAGATTCCTTAATTGAAGAATTGGTTCGTGTTGAAATGCCCACGCTATATGGTGATTTTAAATTAGTAGCTTTTAAGGAAAAATTAACTGGTGCAGAGCATCTTGCATTAGTGAAAGGTAATTGGGATGAAGGAGAATCTGTTTTAACTAGAGTGCATAGCAGTTGTTTTACAGGGGATATATTGGCCAGCTTAAGGTGTGATTGCGGTGAACAATTGCATAAAGCGATGCGTATGGTAGAAGCAGAAGGGAAGGGGGTGATACTTTATATGAATCAGGAGGGTAGAGGTATTGGATTAATTAATAAACTCAAAGCATATAAATTGCAGGAAGAAGGAATGGATACAGTTGAAGCTAATTTACATTTAGGATTTGGAATGGACGAGCGAGACTATGGAGTAGGTGCGCAAATTCTGAGACATTTAGGAATTCAAAATCTTAAATTGATGAGCAATAACCCAAGAAAAAGGGCTGGATTGAAAGGGTATGGGTTAACCATAACTGAAATTGTACCCATTGAAGTAGCTTCTAATCCACACAACGAAAAATACTTACAAACCAAAAGAGATAAAATGGGGCATAAAATTATGGGTAACTAATTTTTTGCCTTTATTTGTTTTTTGGTTTCGTCTAATTCTTTTTTTAATTCAATAGTATAAAGGGTTAACTCTTCTATCTTCTTTAGTAAAAGCGCATTCATCTTACCAAGATCTAACCCTTCTTTCATTACTTGCTCTGTGGTTTGGATGCCAGGTAAATGCTTATTTTTTTTAATATATTCATCTAATGTATTTAATGGCATTAATGAATAGTTTTTATCAAATACTTGATCATACCAATCCTTGGAATTTTTAACGGCTACTTTTACTTTTTCAGTAAGGATTCCTTGCTCAACATATAATTTATAACCATCAATTTGTGTGTTTACATCCCCTATTTTTACCCTGCCTTCATAAGAATCTATAGAGAAAAACTCTTTTTCTACTGGGTCTGTTCCAGACTTATGCGAAATTTTAAAAGTTTGTGGGGTATTTAAAAGATTGTCGCCAGAAACCCTTGCTCCAATGGTCCAAAAACTCAGGTTTTTTGGGTTGGTTAGCTCTCCATTAGAAAACATGATGGAAGGTTCGTTTTGTCCGGTTGAGGCCCAATCATTACTCAGTTTTAATAAAATATTTTTACCTTTTATATTTCCTGCATTTTTTTTAATTTCCAAAGGAGCAGTAGGATTTAATACCCCTATTCCCGCAAACCCAGCAGCAGGAAAAATATTTTCTTTATTGATATTTTCTTCAGCTTGTTTGGGGGTTGCCGAAATTGTTTTTGCCTTTCCGCTAGTAGAAGGTCGCTGAGCTTGCAAAGCAGTATGTAAAACAATTAATGCAAATGTTCCGTATAAGAATCTTCTTTTCATATGAACACAAATGTATTATCTATGATGTGAATGACCATGAACTGATTCTTCCTTATCCTTATCTTTTTCATAAGCTCGGATGATGGCTTTAACCAATCGGTGTCGAACAACGTCTTCTTCGTTTAATTCTATGTGAGCAATACCCTCAATACCTTGTAAAATTCTAGTGGATTTTTCTAAACCACTTCTCATATTCCTAGGGAGGTCAATTTGAGTGGGGTCTCCTGTAATAATGGCTTTTGCATTTGCGCCAATTCGGGTTAAAAACATTTTTAATTGTAGGTCATTTGTATTTTGTGCTTCATCCAATATAATAAATGCATTATCTAGTGTTCTTCCTCGCATATAGGCTAGTGGAGCAATTTCAATGGTTCGGGTACTCATATAGTACCCCAATTTATCTGCAGGAATCATATCGTCTAATGCATCATATAAAGGACGTAAATAGGGATCAATTTTTTCTTTTAAATCACCTGGTAAAAACCCTAGGCTTTCACCAGCTTCTACAGCCGGCCTGGTTAAAATGATTTTTTTTACCAACTTATTTTTCAAAGCTCTTACGGCTAATGCTACTGCCGTATAGGTTTTACCTGTTCCTGCGGGCCCAATTGCAAAAACAATATCGTTTTTATCGGCGGCTTGTACCATTTTTTTTTGGTTCTGAGTTCTTGCTCTTACTGTTTTCCCATTGGGGCCAAAAACCAAAATATCATTGGGGTTGCGATCTACAAAATTGTCAACAACTTCAGCATCGTCACCACCCAAAATTTGTTCAAAATATCCCTCACTCAAATGTCCATTTCTTTGTAAGTATTGAACAATTAGGTCAATTTTTTCTTTGGCATTTTCAATTTGTTCAGGCGCGCCACTCAATTTTAATTGGGTGCCTCTGGATAAAATTTTCAATAAAGGGAATTTCTTTTTTAGCAAATCGAGTTTGCCATTGTTTACACCAAAAAATTCAATCGGATTTACTGTTTCGAGGCTAATTATCGTGTCTGTCAAAACTATACGGTTTAAATTAGATGAAAGTTTGCGTTTTGAAAATCATGCTTTTCAAATTTAAACCCTTCGTGTACACATTCGCAATCAATCTTATACACAGTTGTGGATAGTTGATTATTTACCCATATAATGAAT
>JAVHPL010000163.1:0-9254 GCA_036170555.1 Sediminibacterium sp.
GATGGTTGCACCCCTATATTTAATTTAAAATTAGGTGTGGTAAAAACCAAAGCAGTATTGAATTGCAATAAATTATTGGAAATATGATTTAAGTTAAAATATGTGTTAGCAAGATCAGCCGTTAATCCCATCTTAAAAGAAAACATTTTACCAAATGATTTTTCTAATGGAGCTTTTATGATTATATTATTTTCTGAGCCACCAACATTATCGGTAAAACGATGATAGCTTAATTGAGGATGATAATGAATTCCAGCTTCATTGTTTGCCGTATTTGTTAATCCAATTTCTAAAGCAACTGAATTATAAGTTTGTTGCAATTGATCCTTTGAAAAAATCAATGAAGATGGGAAAAATCCATATCTGAACTGGGTGGTTGTATTAAAAAAAGCGCGTGAAGTCCACTCTAGGTTTTTTTCTGTATTAATCACTGATTTTACATCAAGCCCAAATTTGTTGATCTGTTGAGCAAATAATTTACTTTTACTAGTTAAAAAATTAGTTTCAATATGGGTAATTGACTTTTTACCATCCCCAAAGGCAAATTTACCCTCCGCCAAAAAGCTACTGAAATTGCCTGCTCCCAATTTAATCTGATGACTGTTTTGCCATATCCAACCCGAATCTGTTGGCAAAGCCAATGGCTGAATACTAATGGGCTGATAAGAAAAAAATAAATTAGAAGAGGGTACTTTGTAGGTTAATGGAAATTTAGATGAATCTGAAATAGTAGAGGCTGCAGTAAAATTAATTTTAGCAGCATATTTTAATGAGGGCTTAAAAGTAGAGGTAATCACTACTACCCTACTAGTACCTATTGTATCCTTAAGCTCTTCGGTATCTATTTGAGCCACTTGTTTAACTGAATGTATAGAGTTATTGCTGAATACATCTTCAACCTTATTTAATTGTTTTTTTGATACTGGTGTATCTTTAATTTTCTTTTTGGTTACCCCTAGTTTTTTTTTAGAATTTACTTGCTGTTGGACTATTTTTTTTTTTGCTTTTTGAGCGCTGAGCACCTGTTTGCAAAGTAAAACTCAAGAGTATAAAAAACATCCATATAATTTTAATTCTGCTCATCATTGTTTAAGGCTTTATGTACTAAAGGGCTTTATTACTATTTTCTTTTTGTAATATTACTTGTGCTAATTTTTCACTTGCCTCTTTTTTTAATTCTGGCTGAGAGGCGTTATCTGCAACGCTTTTAAAAGTTGCTTCTGCATTAAATAAGTCATGCTGCTTAAAATACACATCTCCCATTAATAGGTACCCCTTTGTTACCCAATAATCGTAGGACCCAAATTTTTTAATTAATTCAAATCCCGCTTTTTCGGCTTCGGGTAGTTTTTGTAATTGAAAATATAGTTCGGCAACCCTATATTGAGCTTCGGCTGTAATTTCAGATTTGCCAAGAGATAGTAATGCGTTATACGATTTTAAGGCTTGTTCAGGTTGATCATTTAATTGTTCATTTTTTGCTAATACAAAGGCTGCCATCAACTTATCATCTGCTGCAATTCCTTTTTGCTCTAATAATTCCAAAGCATTGGGTGCTGCATCTTTCCAAGCTTGGTTTTTAAAAAAACAACGCAACAATCCACGCATTGCCTCCAACTTATTTTCCTGATGAATAGCCATTGCCTTAAGTATATTAAAATATCGTGCTGCTTCTGTATAGTTTTTTAAATCAAAATAGTAAATACGTGCAGCTTGAAGGGCACTTCGTTCTGCATATTTATTAGGTGCATTGTTGGCCACTTTATTATAAAATGCTAAAGCACCAACCGGATTCTTTTGAGACAAATTAATTTCAGCCAAAAAATAGTTGGCTTCAATCATATATTTTCCTTCTGCAAATTTTAAAATATATTCCGTAAATCCAGATTGTGCTCCAAATAGATCTTTTGCATCATAGCGAATCATGGCAGATTGAAAAGTAATTGAATCAGCTTCATTAACAGTTACTGGCATATTATTACTTTTCATGTAACTAACATATTCAGCAGGTTGTTGTTTTTCTATAAAAATATTGCGGATATAATCTACCGATGATGCTGATTCTTCACTGTTTGGGAACTGAGCAACCAAGGTTTTAAATTGGTCTAATGCGGCATCATTCTTATTTAAATTAAATAAGGCAATCCCCAACTTTAAATAGGCTTGGGGATGCAAAGCTTGAGCTTTGTCATTATTAATTACTTTGTATAAAGGACCAAGAGAATTTTCAAATGCCTCTTCTGCAAGATAGGTATTCGCTAATTCCAATTGTGCATTTGGTAAAATAGAAGAAGATGGATATGCCCATTCTATGGATTGCAATAATTGTATTTTTTCAGTTTCTTTATTTAATGCACCCGTAATGATGGCTTTTTGAAAAGTGGCATAGTCTGCCGTACTCCATCCACCCTTAATAACCTGATCGTACATATTGATAGCATGCTTAAATCCTTTATTCATAAAATAACAATCTGCAGTTCTTAGAAACGCGTCTTTTTCTACATCGGTTCTTGCATTTATTGCAGATTTACTTACTAATTCAAATTGATCAGCAGCTAATGCATACTGTTCCTTTTTTAAGTAACAATAAGCCAAATTGTATCTGGCATTGGTAGAATTCACTTCTCCATTACGAGAAGGACTTTTTAAATAAAGGGTAAGGTGTTCAATAGCTCGTTCTGTATTTCCAGAACGATAAGCCAACTCACCTTTCCAAAAATGAGCCATTGGCAATAAGGATGAATTGTAATTGGCATATAATAATAAATTGACTAGTTTTTCCGCTGCATCGGTTTGCTGATCATTGATCAATTCAACCACTCTTCCATACAGTAATCTGGGATAAATTTTTTCTACATTATCCGATTTATTGATCATTTGATCATACATAACCAAGCCATCTTTAAAACTACTGGTATTGGCCAAGGTACTTAACAATAATTCCTTGGCTTCATTTAGATACTGAGATTTAGGATAATCAGTGATGAATAATTGCAAACTATTTGCTGCAACGCCAAAATATCCCAAGTCGTAAGAAAGTTTTGAATAATGAAATGCAGACACTTCTTTTTGAGAAGGGTTACTATTATTGTTTGCACAAAATTGAAAAGCATTCCGGGCATTAATAGGATCATTCAATTTTAAATAAGCATCCGCTAATAAATACATGCTATTTTGTGCTAGAGAATCTGTGGCACCGCCAATTTGCTTAAATCCTTCTATTGATTTAGTATAATTTTTTGCTTCATAATAACAATAAGACAATTCATACAAATCTTCTCTGCGCACTTTTTCTTTACTTGCTACAAATTGTTCTAAATAAGGTAAAGCTTTACTGAACTTTCTTTGCTCAAACCATATATGCCCAACCAATTGTTTTAATGGTAGATCGTAATATTGGTCCCCTTTTTTAAGTGAAGATTCCCCCATACTCAATGCCTGCACTTTATCTCCGCTGAAGTAATAAAGCTCTGCTAAATAAAAAGGAATAATTTGCTGATAAGCTGGATCTTTTTGTGCAAGTTTAAAACAAGGAATGGCTTCTGCATATCGCTTTTCGTTAAACAATAAGAAACCGTAATAATAATTAGCATCTACATAATTAGGATCTTGCGGAATTTGCCGTATACTATTAAACAAAGGCTTTGCTTTTTCGAAATCTTGCAATACAAAATAGGAATAGCCTTGATGAAATTTCATCTCGGCTATTTGACGATTATTTAAATTAGCAATAGCTGATTTTGCATAAAACGCAATAGCATCTCCATAATTTTTTTTGCGATAATAGTACTCTCCTAAATAAAATCCAGTCATTTGAACATGACTGATGTTAGTTTCTAATTCAATAAAAGACTTTGCTAATGGTACTGCATTGGAATCATTTAAAGCTAAACCACATACAATATAGTAGTACTTAGCCTCTGATTTTACCAATATTGGCAACAGACTGTTTTGAACACCATTCCTATAAAATGTTTTAAATAAGGGATATGCTAAACTATATTTTTCTTGCTGATATAATATTTTTGCTTGGTTAAAAGCAGCATCTGGCTCTATATAAGTTTGCGTTAATTGGGCATTAACAGGCTTATTCGCCAGCATTAAAACGAAAATAATTACTGAAAAGGCATTTCGATACATAGGTTTAGGATAAATTATTCAATACTTCTGTAAGTTAAAGATAGTTGTACCTTTTTGTAAGGTATTGTTAAGGATGCATTTGTGGAAAAACAAAGGAAGGTTGTAAATTTGTAAACAAATTAAAAAAATGTACGAACATGTAACTACAGTTAGGGTAAGATATGCAGAAACCGATCAAATGAATATTGTGTATTATGGCAATTATGCACAATATTTTGAAGTAGGCAGAGCAGAATGTATAAGAAATTTAGGTTTTACCTATAAAAAAATGGAAGAAATGGGCGTTCGAATGCCCGTAGTAACCCTAGCATGTAATTTTTTAAGACCTGCTCATTATGACGACTTAATAACCATTAAAACAGTTTTAAAAGAAATGCCGTTGAAACATGAAATTGAGTTTTATCATGAGGTTTTTAATGAAAAAAATAAATTATTAACCACCGGGAAGGTAACCTTATACTTTATTGACATACAAACAAATAAAAGAACAGAAATGCCAGCAGAATTTAAAGCTACATTATATCCATATTTTAAACTTAATTTGCCAAATACCTAATATTTAAATTGTATTCCCCTATTACCTTATTTGAGCTTTAAGTTTTGCACTATGAATAAAATATATGCATCAATTATTACTATTGGAGATGAACTTTTAATTGGCCAAGTAATAGATACCAATAGCAGTTGGATGGCTCAAGAATTAAATAAAATTGGAGTTGCTGTAAAACACAGAGTAGCTGTTGGAGATAATTGGAATGATATTTGGGAAGCCCTTGATGAAGAAGCAAAAAGAGCAACAATCATTTTAATTACAGGTGGATTAGGTCCTACAGCCGATGATATAACCAAGCCACTACTTTGTAAATATTTCAATGGACAAATGGTAGTAGATCAACCAACTTTAGATCATGTTACCCATATTTTTAAAGATATCCTTAAAAGGCCCATGATTGAAAGAAATGCTTTGCAAGCAGAAGTACCCAATACTTGTACTGTTTTAAAAAATGAACGGGGAACAGCACCTGGAATGTTATTTGAAAAAGCTGGTAAAATATTTATAGCCATGCCAGGGGTACCACATGAAATGAAATGGATCATGAGCAATCATGTACTTCCAATGGTCACTACTCGTTTTAATACTGGTTTTATAGAACATAGAACTTTGTTAACCGCAGGTATTGGGGAATCATTTTTAGCCGAACTTATACAAGATTTTGAAGAAGCGTTACCTCCCACTATTAAAATGGCTTATTTACCTAATTATGGAATGGTAAGATTGCGCTTAACTAGTTGGGGGATTAATCAAACTGATTTAAATAAAACGTTAGATACTCAATTTAACTTATTGAAAACTAAGGTAAAACAGTATTTAGTAATTGATGAAGACCTTCCCATGGAAGCTGTAGTTGGAAAACTATTAAAATCAAGGAATCAAACGGTTTCCACTGCCGAAAGTTGTACAGGTGGTTATATAGCTCATTTATTAAGTATCTATCCTGGATCATCGGCATTTTTTACAGGAACTGTTGTGAGTTATGCCAATATAATTAAGGAAAGAATGCTAGGGGTGCCTCATGAAATACTCATGACTGTTGGTGCAGTAAGTGAAGAAACCGTAATTCAAATGGCCAAGCAAATAAGGGAATTAATGAAAACAGACTATTCCATATCGGTAAGTGGAATTATGGGACCAGATGGAGCTACAGACGAAAAACCCGTAGGTTTAGTTTGGATAGCAGTCGCCAACAAAAACAATGTAATAGCTAGGTCATTTCATTTTAGGTTTGATAGAAAAAGGAATATTGAACTTACCGCAATAACAGCTTTAAATATGTTAAGAGGAATGATTGTGGATAATGTGGATAATAGTTGAATAAACATATAATCTTTAACGGTATATTTGTTGATTAGTAATGTTTTGCGTATACAAAATGATGCTAATTGAAGGATGACAGATTGCTTTTTTTACCTTCATTAAAACAGTAATACAGTATGGCAATAGCTGAATTGGTAATGCCCAAATTGGGTGAAAGTATAATGGAAGCAACCATTCTTAAATGGCATAAGCTTGTTGGCGATCATGTAAAGCTAGACGAAACCGTTTTAGATATCGCCACTGATAAAGTAGACTCTGAAGTACCTTCTACTGTGGAAGGCATTATCACAGAAATTTTATTTAATGTGAATGATGTTGTTCCTATTGGAACTGTAATTGCCAAAATCAATACAGTTGCAACAACTACAAATATACCTGTTGCTGCAGCCCCAATAGCCCCATCAATTTCAGAACCAACAATAAATCCATTACAAGCAATACCACAACCAACTGCAACAGCATCCACTGTAATAAACCAAGCATCAGCACCGGTAGTAATAGCACCAGTTTCAACAACGCCAGTTGCACAATCAACAGATTCTGTTACAAACATTCCTTATGCCCCTTTTGCACCAGCCATTGAATTAATGGCCAAACCTGCTGCCAATCGTTTTTATTCTCCACTGGTTTTAAATATAGCAAATAGTGAAGGTGTTAGTTTAAGTGAATTAGAAAGAATACCAGGAACAGGGAATGATGGTAGAGTTTCTAAAAAAGATATTTTACAATATGTTGCAGACAAAAAAGCTGGAAAAATTCCCTTTTTTCAACAACCTGCTTACGCACCTGCACCGCCTCAATACCAACAACAAGCGCAACAACAGCCTCAACAAACTATTCAACAGCCGGTTTACGTTGCACCAAATGAACCAGTAGAACTTGTTCCAACGGTTACAGTGCCTCCTACTCCCGTTATTGAACCAGCAGTTGCACCAGTTGTATCTGCAGAAAGATTTGCTGCGCCAACTCCTCCAACCCCAGTTACAGAAGCTGTTCAACAAACTATAGAAGTTCCCGTTCCTCAAACTATTCATCAACCAATTGAGGAAACTATAACTCAAGCCATTCCAACTCAACAAGCAATAAAACCAAGCACTACTGTAGAATCTGTTCAACCAACTATTGCCGCACCTGTATATAGCGCACCTATTCCTCCATCACAAGATATTGTATATAATACGGCACAATCATCTGGCAAGTTTTCTAATCCTTCTTCTGTAATTATATCAGGGCAAACTGAGATTATAGAAATGGATAGAATGCGTAAACTCATTGCCAAACATATGGTTGATAGTAAAGCCACTAGCCCACATGTTACCAGCTTTGCTGAAGCCGATGTTACCAATATGGTTATATGGAGAGAAAAAGTGAAGAAAGAATTTGAACAACGAGAAGGTACCAAACTTACATTTACCCCCATGTTTGTGGAGTGTTTAGTAAAAGTAATTAAACGTTACCCTTATGTAAATTGCTCATTAAGTGGAGATCAAATTATTCTTAAAAAAGACATCAATATAGGTATGGCAACTGCCTTACCAAGTGGCAATTTGATTGTTCCTGTTATTAAAGGTGCAGATCAATTAAATATTGTAGGTTTAAGTAAATCGGTTAATATACTTGCCGATGCTGCAAGAAATGGCAAATTGAAACCAGAAGATACTACAGGTGGAACATTTACGCTTACCAATGTAGGTACTTTTGGAAGTTTAATGGGAACCCCCATCATCAATCAACCACAGGTTGCAATTATGGCTGTTGGGGCAATAAAAAAGAGAGCCGTTGTGTTAGAGTCTCCTGACGGCGACACTATTGGAATAAGGCATATGATGTATCTAAGTTTAAGCTATGACCATCGAATTGTTGATGGAAGTATTGGGGCTAGTTTTCTTACTGCTGTTGCCAAAGAGTTTGAGCAATGGGATGTAAACAAACAATGGTTTCATTATTTATAACTTACTGAAGTTTATTGGTATTTGTAATTCATTGTTGTTAAATGCAAGAATTAGTTTGTAAAAAAAGAAAATACCGTAGTACCATAATTTCTTACAAAAGAAAAACCTGCAAATTTTTCATAGGCATTTCGAGGAGTATGTTCCAATACAAAAAAACCTCCAGGAGCAATCAATTGATTGGCTACAATTATTTTAGGCAGTTCATCAATTGGGCCTAACGCATATGGAGGACCAGCAAATATAAAATTGAATGTTTGAGTACTATTTTGTAAAAAGGCAAATACATCCATTTTTAACAATTGATATGCTTGCATACCCAATAAATCTAAATTCTTTTTGATAAAGCCATGCATTATTGGATCTTTTTCTACAATGGTTAAATGGGCTGCCCCTCGTGAAGCTAGCTCATAACTTATGCAACCCGTGCCTCCAAATAAGTCAAGGGTTTGTATACCCTCAAAATTGATGCGGCTTTGCAATATATTAAATAACCCTTCTTTAGCAATATCAGTGGTGGGACGTGTATAAGGCATATTGGTGGGAGGATGTATTTTTCTGCCACCCCATTTACCAGAAATAATTCTCATAAAGCCAGTTTGTAAAAAGGCGTAAAATAATGCGCAGGGTATTCTTCCGTTGCCAATTTAAATATCCCTTCTGGTTCAATTGAATCTAAATTAATATGTGTAAATACTTTGGCCAATTGTATGTAAGTATTAGATTCCACATCTATCAATCCACTTATTTCCAAAACAACCAACGCAGGATCAAAATCAAATTGTTGCGTAATTCTCAAGATATAATATAAAATATCTTCGGCAGAATGATAAGGATATGATTGAATCAATTGAAATCTTTCCTCCTTCCATACAGCTATAATAAAATGATGGCTATAAAATTGAATTTTAAGAAAATAGTCTTCAATGCGAGGTCTGCGCATAACATCATTCAATATATTAGAATAGGTATGACCTGATTGAAAAATAATGAATTGCCTGCTCAAAAGTTCGGAAATAGACTTTCTAATTCGATACGCATTAATAAATACCTTAGTTGCCAGTAGTTTTTCGTACTTAATTTCATGTCTGGTACTTTCCCCAAAAACAAGGTTTAAATAGTCTTCGGCAGAAGTAGCAGTTAATAATTTTTCTGGAATTAATAAAGCTTCTTCTACATTAAAAAAACAGAAAACTTGTTTGAATGAAAAATTAAAAAAACTAGAAGCTGATTTTATTTCATAAAAAATATCATTCCAATCATCTTGTGTAGACTTATCTAAACTAAAT
>JAVHPL010000164.1:0-9162 GCA_036170555.1 Sediminibacterium sp.
GCTGCAACTGCCGGTGCTGGTGCAGTCATGAGGCGCGACCGCGAGAAGGTGTTCGGCCCCGGCCGTGCCGTGCCGCTGGACCGCAACGCCAAAGCCCGCATCGTCGCCTACAGCCGCGCCTGGGACCGCCTGCACCGCCAGCCCTGAAAGTTTCAAATTCGATATCACCGGGATTGACATCAATTTCAATGGTGTCATCAATTAAAGGATAAACAAATACAGAAGCAAAAGAAGTATGTCTTCTTGCATTGCTATCAAATGGAGAAATTCTTACTAGCCTATGAACACCACTTTCCGCTTTTAAAAAGCCATACGCAAACTCCCCTTCAAATTGTATAGTGGCACTTTTTATACCTGCCCCATCCCCTTCTTGTAAATCTATCTCTGTTACTTTCCAACCCTGTTTATCCCCATACATGCGATACATACGCAATAACATTTCGGCCCAATCTTGACTTTCGGTTCCGCCTGCACCTGGATTAATTTGTAAAACAGCAGGAAGTTCATCTTCGGGCTTGTTTAATGTACTTTTAAATTCAGCTTCTTCAATTTGTTGAACAGCAAAATCAAAAGCCAATTTAGTTTCTTCTTCAGAAGCATCTCCTGATTTCCAAAAATCGAATAATAAGGCAAAATCTTCTACTGCATTGTCTAATTGCTTAAACAATTTTAGCCAATACTCATTTACTTTAATTTCTTTAACAACTGAAGTAGCTCTAACATTATTATCCCAAAAGCCAGGCGAAAGCGAGAGTTTACGGTCAATGTCTAATTTATATATTCGGTTATCAACGTCAAAGAAACCTCCTCAGGACTAAAACACGGTCCCTCATACTCTTAATTTGTTCTTGTGTCATGAGGCGAAAATACGAAAGAAGCGTTAATGAACGTTAATAAGTACTGATAACTATTCCCCATGCAAAAAATTCTCATTTTAATTATATCGCTTTTACAAGGAATTTTAGTAAATGCCCAAAAAAACTATATTCTGGTTGCACAAAAAGAGCAACACCAAAAAATATTTGAGCGCAATGAACGTATAAAAGTGGTATTTGATTTTGAAGGAAGGAAAGCTAGTTTTACTGGAAGGCTTGATATTGTTTATAAAGACAGTATTTATGTAAGGGGGTTAAGAAAAAGAAACAATCATCATATTGCCATGATTGCCATTAAAGATATTCAAAAAATTAAACAAGTATATACAGGTGCCAGAACCACAACAGGTATTTTAGGAATGCTGGGTGCTATTACAGGAGCTACTATTTTAGCAGATGCATTGAGTAATGATGCTATTTTCTTTTCTAATGCAAGTATAGCAATGGGGGTAGGTACTATTTTAGCAAGTCAATTCCCTTATTTTTTAGTTTCAGTTGCAGAAAAATCTTACAGTACAAAACACAATTATATTTTTAGAACATCCAATACAAATAAGCAAGCTTCAAGAGTAAACTAAAAAATTAAAACGAGTGTATAGCACTGTATTAAAATTAAAAAAATAGAGTCGCTAAATTATAATTTAATGAGTCGTTTGGTTCCCACAACTTTTCCCAAGCCTGTAACAATTTGAACATCGTATACCCCATTTACAAAAGAAGATAAATCAAGATCATAAAAAGTATTTCCACTGGTTGAAGCATTGATTTTTTGATTGATGAGAATCAATCCATTAGAACCGAATACTTTGATATACATCACATTATTGGGTACAGCAGCAAAAACTAAACGAGTAATACTTCGTGCTGGATTGGGGAATAAATACATTTGTTCCTGAGGTGCTAAATCTCCTCTTATTTCAATTTCATTCGATTTTGAAATACAAAAATTAGAATCAGTGAGCTCTGCATAATACTTACCTATACCATTATAAAACACGTTCAGTATTTTAGTAGTATCTGCAATAGCAGGTTGAAAAATTCCATTTTTATACCATAAATAAGTAGTTGCCAATTTGCCAGTATCGGTCTTTGCCGAAATAAAGGCAGTATCACCCGGTAATAAATTAGCTTTCGGAGAAACTGAAATGGTAGCCCCTGGATAAGCATTTACATGAACATCAATTTTAGCTCTTTTACTTTCACAGGTTTTTAAAGAATCAATTTGCGAAACCCAATAATTCATCACTCCCACCATATTCGTACTTGGCACAGGCGCAATGGAGTCAGCAGCTCCGCCCGCTTCTACTGAGTACCACAATAAATTTTTTCCAGTTGCTGTTAAGGGTGTTGCGATATCATTTATACAATATTTTTTATTACTAACTACTGGTGTTGCAGGAATAGTTCCTGTTCGCATTGTAAAAGGATCTGCATCAACACTACAACCACCAAAACTAGTAACAGATAATCCATAAGTACCTGAAGAATCTGGTGTTATTGGCATAGTTGTATCTGCTAAGGCAAACCGTTGTACCCTAAAATTACTCATGTCTGCAACAAATAAATGACCCCTGCTATCGAGGATCGCATTACCTGGGCTATTGAGTAAATCAGGAGTACTGCCAGAAGTTGCTCCTCCAGCAATTATTTCCCCATTTGAATTACCCAATACAAATTTTTTAATTCTATGTGCTGTACTCCCCTCTGCCACATATATATTTTTCGCCCCATCTACAAAAACACTCAATGGTTGCACCAATTGATTGGCATTGTTTCCACGTCCATTACCCCCAGCTACCGTAGTTCCAACTAACGCATTGGGAGCCCATTTTTGAATGCGATCATTTTGTGCATCTGCTACATAAATATTTCCCATTTCATCTACAAAAACACCCTGTGGGGCATTCAATTGATTCATACCTGCACCAGCAAAATTACCACCAGCTACCGTAGTACCCTTCGTATTATTAGGGCTCCATTTTTGTATGCGAGCATTATTGGCATCCGCAATATAAATATTGTCATAAGCATCTAAATATACCCCAGTGGGATAAGCTAATTGATCGGCATTACTTCCTCTTCCATGCCCCCCAGCAACCGTAATACCAGCGGTGTCTCCAGGGATCCATTTTTGAATGCGATCATTTTCAGTATCTGCTATATACAATATACCCTTGGTATCTACAAAAATACCCGTAGGATTTTTTAATTGATTGGCATTACTTCCAGCACCATTACCTCCAGCAACTGTAACACCAAATGTAGCTCCTTGCCCCCATTTTTGAACTCGTTGATTCCATTGATCTACAACATAAAGTACTCCATCATCCGTTATAAAAACAAAAGTAGGCCTCGCCAATTTACTACTATCCGTTCCGCCAATGCCATTGCCAGCAACTGTTACCGCAGATTTATTCCAAGCAGGTCCATATTTTTTTAATTGAATATTATTGTTATACCAAAGGGCATTCATTGCATTTGGAAAGGAGCTTACTTGTAAATTTCCACCACCAACACAGTTTAATCCATTAATTCCAACAATGGGGCGCTTATTTACTTTTAATGTGATAGCAGAATTGGTGGTACATCCATTTAATGCGGTATGGGTAACAGTGTATCTAGTTGTAATAACAGGTGTTGCAGCAACTATAGAATCTGTATTAGAACTTAATCCAATAGCTGGAGACCAAATATAACTGCTACTTCCTGTTGCCTTAATTGTAATAGTAGACCCTTCACAAATTGTAGTAGCATCAGCTACAATATTTATTTTTGGTGCTATTTGTACTGTTGCATAAGAAGATCCGGTATTGCAGCCACTAAATGTAGTAGCAATTGCAGAATAAGATCCTTCCGTAGTTGTGTACAGAACCGTATCAATAGAATTTACCAATGCAAATTGTTGTATACGATTGTTTCTAGAATCAGCTACATATAAAGCGCCTTTATTGCTAAATGCAAGTGCTGTAGGCAATTGTAATTGGCTTAAAGTAGAGCCTCCACTTCCATTAGTATTACCAGCAATGGTAACGCCTGTACTATCGAAAGATTTCCAACGAACAATTCGATTATTGCCTTTATCTGCAATATACATATTAGCATAAGCATCTACTAAAATACCTGCAGGAGCATTTAATTGGTTAGATGTATTACCAGCTCCATAACCTCCAGCAAGTGGAGTACCAGCTAAGCTATCTTTTAAAAAGAACATGATCCGATGATTGCCTGCATCAGCCACGTATACATTTTCATTAGCATCAACAAATACACTTTGCGGATTACTTAAACTTACATTATTTGATCCGGGTGAACCTTTAGCAGAACCAGCAACCGTAGTTACAGCTCTAGCACCAGCCACCCATTTTTGTACTCGATGATTGCCTGCATCAGCCACATATACATTTCCAAATGCATCAACAAATACACTGGTAGGAAAATTTAATTGATAAAAATTATTCCCTGCAGTACCATTACCAGCAACCGTTGCTCCTTTTGTAGAACCCGCGCTAAATAATTGAATTCGATGATTGTTTTGATCTGCTACATACATGTTTCCCGAAGCATCAACATATACACCCGTTGGATAATTTAATTGATCTGCCGCATTTCCTACTCCATTTCCTCCAGCAATTGTGGTACCTACTAGATCTCCTGGTTTCCATAATTGAATGCGATGATTTACTGCATCCGCTATATATATGTATCCTTTACCATCCACAAATACACCAGAAGGCAAATTTAATTGAGCAGAAGTATTACCTGTTCCATTGCCTCCAGCAATTGCTTTTGCATTGGCTAACCAAGTAGGGAAAGACTCCCCCACATTTACTCCTTTTGAATACCACACTAAATTAGATGGAACTCCCCCATTTAAACTAGCTGTTAATTTAGAATTTTCGGGTATTGCGCAACTAGATGCTGTAATTACAGGATATACTCTTGCCCCAACAGTTATCGTAACACTGGCAAAAGAGGTACACCCACTGTCATTTACCGATGTGATTCCATAATAAGTTGTAGAATCCGGTTTAATTTGATATAAACTGTCTGTAAGTTTTGTTACACCTAAAGTAGGTAACCAGGTATATCTTCCACCTCCACCAGAAATTTTTATCAATGCTGAATCTCCAGTACAAATTTGGGTTTTACCAGAAAATTGAAGCAATGGGTTTTCAATCACATTTACTACGTTAGAACTTTGCTTACAACCTAAAAAAGAATAAGCGTCTGCTGTATATCTCCCCCCCTTCACTGGAGCTAAAAAAGTACTAATTGGATTAATAGAAAATTGTTGCACACGTGCGTTTGATTGATCAAGTACAAATAAATTTCCAGAAGCATCAAATGCAAATGCAGAAGGGCTTTGCAAATAATATTCAGTAGACCCACTTAACCCATAAGTATTACCTGCCATCGTAGTTACCCCAAAAGTGGGCGTCCAACGTTGTACACGATGGTTGCCTTCATCTAAAATATAGATATTTTGATCACCATCTACTTGAACATCAACCGGTTTATTTAATTGTCCTAATTCATTACCTGCACCATAACCACCAGCAACCGTAATTCCATAATTTTTACCTGGAATAAATTTTTGTATACGATGATTGGCAGAGTCTGCTATATAAATATTACCCGCCTGATCTAAACAAACAGATTGCGGACTATTTAATTGAGAAGAATCTTTACCAGCACCATTGCCCCCAGCAACCGTAATACCAATGCCACCACCTTGTGGCCATTTTTGAATGCGATGATTGCCGGCATCAGCTATGTAAACATATCCAGATCCATCTACAAAAATATCTTTAGGATTGTTTAATTGATTGGCGCCACTTCCCAAACCATTACCGCCAGCTACTAAAAAACCGGTATTAGAACCTGGGGCAAATCGAAGGATTCGATTGTTATAACTATCAGCAACAAATAAATTTCCAAAAGCATCCAAAAAAATACCAGCCGGTTTATTTAATTGATTGGCTGCTTGTCCTGTACCATTTCCACCAGCAACGGTAACTCCATCAGGATTATTTTTATTGAATGCAATAATTCTGTTATTGATGGTATCTGAAACTAAAATAGATCCATCATTGTCTACGGCTATTCCTCCAGCAACTCCAGCTAATCTGGTTTGGGTAGTACTACCATTTACAAAACCTGTTACAGGAGTAACGGCAAGTGAGGTCCAAGTAACAGTAGATTTGTTAACAGAAGTACCATTTAATTGCCAGTCTATTTGGTAAGGAGATCTACTAAAAGTTCCTGAAAGGTATCCATCACTTGTGCATTTAGGACCACTGAGGTTTACAAATACGCATTGCCCCATTGCTTGCTGTACAAGCAATAACAGCACCCATAGGGAGCTGATCAAAAAACGATATTTGTTTTTTATGGGCATAATATTACCTACAACTTATTTAATACATTGTTTTCTATGCTGCAAGTTGTTGCGCATAATTTAGGGTGCGGATAAAAAATACAAACCTCGTAAGCCGGATTCTGTTTCAACTCCATCATTTATCTAGTCAGATCATTACTGAGCTGATCTTGCTGCCTACCCTGGATCTTGGACGAGCAGCCCTCAAGCGATCCTATACATGGCATTACAGTACCCAAGGTTTACCCACAGTAGCTGTTACCAACCACCGCCGGGAGCTCTTACCTCTCGTTTTCACCTTTTTCACAGTTACCTGTGATAGTTATTTTCTGTGGCACTCTCTCTTCCCCAATAAATTGAGGAGCCGGCGCTTAACCGGTGGGTTGCTCTATACTGTCCGGACTTTCCTCTCTAATTACTTAGAGCGATGGCTCGGGTTTGTAATGATAAAGATACAATATGATTAATGCAAGCAACGCATAAATGCCCTGTTTATGATATATAGAGGATAAAATACCAACTATTTGGTAGGTAGCTACTACTTGTATTCAAAATAAATTTGGGTAGCCCCATAGCCAAAACGACTATCATATTGATTTATAAAATGCTTTACTTCTTTGCGAGTTTTGAGTATTTCATGAATTTCTTCACGCAATTTACCCGTACCAACCCCATGAATTACGGTAAGTTCATATTGATGATGCGCTACAGCAATATCCAACCATTTTTCTAATTCATTTAATTGCAAAGTGAGAATTTCAAAATTACTCATGCCTGAAAAATTGTCTGATATCTTTTCTATGTGCAAATCAATTACAGTTCGAGCCGGAGGCAAGTGCTCACGGGCATTACCCGCATCATATACTTTGTATCCTTTGGCTTTTAAACTATCTATAGGAAAATACTCGGCTTCTTTATTGGGGAATTGATCAAAAAGTAAATAGGCAAACGTAGGTTCATTGCTCTCCTTAATAGCTTCTACTTTTTGAAATACTTGCTTCGGCTTTAGCTTAAGGTTGGTTTCGTAATGAGCAGCTTTATGCTTTTGTGGAACTTTTAAACTGAATTCAATAGTAAAAGAAGGAGCATCATTTACACTAGCAAAATTGATATCGTGCAGATAAAAATCGTGAAAGGGTTCAATTTCATTTACCAATTCAAAATTGGTAACCCCATTAAACTGTTGGGTGTAAATAAATTGATAGGCAACACTAGAATTATTGATCAAATGAATTTTAAGTAAGTCTACCACTTCATCATTAAAATCATCCAGCTCAAATTTGGGAATAAAACTTAGCCAAACCCCATTTTCAACCTTGGTTTTATTAGGCTGAGGTTTTTCTTTTGGAACCTGATCTATATAAGTTTTGGGCTCTAGTTTTTTAGATGGAATTAATTTTTTTTCAGAAAATCTTTTGAAATAGGGGAAATCAATTTGATCCATATAAGCAGGAAATTTCACCCCCCTCACTTCTATCATCACCATATTTTCGTTGATGATTTCAATCACTTTTCCCTCATCGTTGCTGAGCAACACCAATATATCATCTCCAATCTGGTACTTCATTTTACTATTTGTGCAAAAGTAAGGCTATAAACTAATATGGGGAAGTTCTGGATAAACCCATTCTTCTAGGGGATCCAATGAATTTTTAAAACTTTTCTGGATTGTACTGGCTTTCATTTCATGGGAAGGAAATTGAAAACTAGCTAATTGCTTGATTTCAATTTCAGTTAATCCATCGGAAATCCATTGCCAGGCCAATTGATCTGGTAAAATAGTGGCAAAAGTATCAAAGGTTTCACCTGTTCTTTATCTACAAAGGGTTGCCAAATTCCTGCCATATAAAAATAATCGGCATTTTTCAATTCAATTTTATAGGGATAAGCATGGGGCTTTTTTTCACCCAACGGTTTAAAATGTCTCCACTCAAAAAAATGAGAGGCTAGTACCAAGCATCTTCTAGTTAATGCAGCATGCTTAAACATTTTACTCTCCAATAATTTTTCACTCCTTGCATTGAGCCAAGGGATGCCTTGTTTGCGTGCTTCAAAAACTTGCTCCATATTGTTGATCCAAAAAGGAATGAATTCCCAATGGGCAGTAAATAATGAAAAATCATTTGGAGCTGTTTTTTTAATGATAGCACTATTGGAGTAACTAAAGCCATCTTTGATGATAGCCAATTCATTCATAGCAGCAATTCCACCAAGCTCCTTCTCAATTTTATTCAGTTGAATAAATTGCAGCTTGGTAACTTTTACACCCATGAAATTGCACATAGAGAAAGGGTTTAGTTATTGGGATTACTTTCTTCTGATATATGATTTATAACCTCCGCCAACTATACCAGCATAGAATGGGTTAAAATGTAACGTGTCATTATTATAGATTTTATAATAATCAAATCCAATTTTAACACCGTTAACATAGTAAGCAATACTGTCATATATATATGTATTAGAAGCAGGTGTTCCATTAGCTTGATAAATCCCATGCCCAATTGTATAGAAGCCAGATAACTTTATCGTATCATTTATTGATTGTATAAACTGACTGTTTTTACTAAATTTGTAAGAAATTCTTTCCCCAGTATTTAAGGGTGTGAAAGGATAATAAGGATAACTAGAAGGGTTGCCACCTGGATATGTTACGATCCAATCCCATGTTCCATCTATAGGAACAGGATTCATATTTGATGAATTTTTACTACATGAAAATACAATCAACAATAAGGATAATCTGAATATAATTATTTTCATAGCTTAGTTATTGGTATCATCTTCAATCCATTTATGAATGATAATGCGCAAAGACTCAATTTTGATGAAACAAATAACAAAATGAATAATTATAAGACCAATCAGTAGTAAAAGAGCTTTATTTGTAGATGGCCAATTATAAAAAGC
>JAVHPL010000165.1:0-9149 GCA_036170555.1 Sediminibacterium sp.
CAAAATTGCCTCTCTTTCACTGAAAGAGTTGGGAAAAGTCTTTTTGAGTATACTGTGAAAATCTTTTAAAGCAGTGACTAATGCTAATCATGTGAAATGCAAAATTGCCTCTCTTTCACTGAAAGAGAGGCAATTTACTATACTTAGTATTTCTAGTTATCAATCCTCAATCTTCACTTTACCTTTGCTCTTTGCAATTACCTCTTCAGCAATATTATTAGGCGCTGGTGCGTAATGAGAAAACTCCATGGTTGAAGTAGCACGTCCAGAACTCAATGAACGTAATTGGGTTACATATCCAAACATTTCGCTCAATGGTACTTTGGCCTTGATAACCTGAAGATTGGCACGGCTATCCATACCTTCTAACATTCCTCTTCTTCTGTTCAAGTCTCCCGTAACATCTCCCATATATTGATCAGGAGTTAATACTTCTACTTTCATGATAGGCTCTAATAATGTTGGTTTTGCTTTACGTCCTGCTTCACGAAAACCTCCTTTAGCACATAATTCAAAACTCATGGCATCAGAATCCACATCATGGTAACTACCATCATATACTCGCACTTTCATATTATTAACAGGATATCCTGCCAAAACTCCCGTAGTCATAGAGGTTTCAAAACCTTTTAAAATGGCTGGAACAAATTCCTTTGGAATAGATCCTCCAAATAAATCGTTTACAAACTGGAAATGTTTTCCTTCGTTTGTTTTCAACCATTCTTCATCAGCAGGTCCTATTTCAAATTGAATATCGGCAAATTTACCACGACCACCAGATTGTTTTTTCAACACTTCTCTATGTTCAATAGTTTTACCAAATGATTCCTTATAGGCAACCTGAGGTGCACCTTGGTTAACTTCCACTTTGAACTCTCTACGCATACGATCTATAATGATCTCAAGATGCAATTCACCCATTCCACGTAAAATAGTTTGACCAGTATCTTCATCGGTATTCACTCTCAAGGTTGGATCTTCTTCTACCAACTTAGCAATAGCCATTCCCATTTTATCAACGTCTGCTTGAGTTTTAGGCTCAACAGCAATTGCTATTACAGGTTCGGGAATAAACATATTCTCTAAAGTAATAGGATGGTTTTCATCACAAAGTGTATCTCCGGTTTTAATTTCTTTAAACCCAACAGCCGCTGCAATATCCCCTGCCTCAATAAAATCTATTGGGTTTTGTTTATTGGCAAACATTTTCATGATACGACTGATCCTTTCTTTTTTACCACTTCTAACATTCAACACATAAGATCCAGCATCTAAATGACCTGAATAACAACGGAAGAATGCCAAACGACCAACAAAAGGATCGGTCATAATTTTAAAAGCCAATGCCGCAAAAGGAGCTTTTGCATCTGGTTTACGTGTAATCGTTTCTCCAGAATCTGGATCAGTACCTACTGTATCTTCAATATCTATTGGAGAAGGTAGGTATCTACATACCGCATCTAATGCAGTTTGAACCCCTTTATTTTTGAAAGAAGAACCACACATCATAGGAACAATACTCAAATCAATACAAGCTTTGCGAATTGCTTCATGAACTTCATCTTCAGATATAGTGTCTGGATTATCGAAAAATTTCTCCATCAACTTATCATCATATTCAGCAACTGCTTCAATTAGGTTCTGTCTCCAGAAATTAACGTCTTCCATCATATCAGCCGGAACAGGAATTTCATCAAAAGTCATTCCCTCTGTTTCCATATGCCAAATAATACCTTTCATTTTAATCAAATCTACCACACCGGTAAAATTATCTTCGGCACCTATTGGCAATTGTAAAGGCACTGCCTTGGCTCCTAACATTTCTTTTACTTGGGTAACTACCATTAAAAAGTCGGCACCAGCACGGTCCATTTTGTTTACAAAACCAATACGGGGTACTTTATATCTGTTCGCCTGACGCCATACCGTTTCAGATTGCGGCTCTACACCATCAACAGCAGAAAACAAGGCAATCAATCCATCCAAAACACGCATAGATCGCTCAACTTCTACGGTAAAATCTACGTGTCCGGGAGTATCAATGATGTTGAAATAGTAAGACTTGGTATTTGCATCAGCAGCACCCTTATTAGTAGGGAATTTCCACTGACAGCTTACTGCAGCAGAAGTAATAGTGATACCTCTTTCTTTTTCTTGCTCCATCCAGTCTGTAGTGGCAGCTCCATCATGTACTTCACCAATTTTATGGATCATACCTGTATAACGCAGGATACGCTCAGTGGTGGTGGTTTTACCAGCATCAATATGAGCGGCAATACCAAAGTTTCGTTGAAATTTCAAATCAGCCATAAAGAATTCTTATTTTTTAGAGGCGGCAAAGGTACACTTTATACCGAACCTACAAAGCGTTGATACGAATTTATTTCACGCTTATTTACAAGTATTGAACTTATCCACAACAATAGCTATATGAAATGTAAACGTCATTTCCCATCTGAAAGCCCTCAATATCATTGGGATAAAGCAATTAATTTTTTACAGGGCCATTGATAAATACATGGATCCTTTATTTCTCAATTGTTGATTCACTGTTCCATTTACCACTTGAATAGTTAATATGATTACAGAACCAGTGCTGGTCTCCAATGAATTTGTTTAACCAAATACCCAAAAGTTTAGGGTTAAAAAATTAGCAAACAAGAGGTTTATTTTTTATTCTATTTCTATTATATAATTTAAAATTACTATCTAATAAGTAAGCATTATGGTCAAAAAAAAAGCTCCGATAAATCGGAGCCTGTATACTATTACTTTTAAATTAAATTTTAAAGTGAGAAAACGCTTTGTTTGCTTCGGCCATACGGTGAGTATCTTCTTTCTTTTTAAAAGCTGCACCTTCACCCTTTGCTGCTGCCATTATTTCATTGGCTAGTTTATCGGCCATGGTACGACCATTTCTTTCGCGGCTGTAACGTATTAACCATTTCATGCTCAAAGAAATTTTACGATCCGCACGAACTTCGGCAGGAATTTGAAAAGTGGCACCACCAATTCTACGGCTTCTTACTTCTACCGCAGGGGTAACATTTGCAACTGCTTTTTTCCAAATTTCATATCCATCTTCTCCAGTAGTTTTAGATACTTTATCAACAGCATCATAAAATATATTGATTGCTGTACTTTTTTTACCATCCCACATAAGGTTATTGATAAAACGAGTAACTAATTTGTCGTTAAAACGTCCATCTGGTGCTAAAGGTAATTTTTTGGCTTGTGCTTTACGCATTGTTTAATTTTTATATAAGCTGATCATCTTCAAGTATTAAAACTTTACTCAGCTATGTGAATGAATAGAATTATTTATTTCTTGGCTTTTTCCTTTTTAGTTCCGTATTTAGAACGGCTTTGCTTGCGATCTTTCACACCAGCAGTATCTAAACTACCACGAACAATATGATAACGCACACCTGGCAAATCTTTTACACGACCACCACGTATTAAAACGATTGAGTGTTCTTGTAAATTATGCCCTTCACCTGGAATGTATGCAATCACTTCAATTTTATTAGTCAAACGCACTTTGGCTACTTTACGTAGCGCTGAATTTGGCTTTTTGGGTGTAGTTGTATATACACGTGTACATACACCACGGCGTTGAGGACATGCATCCAACGCTCTTGACTTACTCTTAGCCCTGATTATTTCGCGGCCCTTTCTAACTAATTGCTGTATTGTAGGCATTATAAACCATTTAAAATTTCGGACGGCAAAGGTAATGGGTGAAAACGACAATCCAAAATGTTTTAAAAAAAAAGTATTTACGCGCTATGCATATCCCGTTTTATAACCCATTTTTCCTATCCCTATTGTTAATATGAAGCGAAGATACTTATTTTGATTCTGTAACCTCGCAAGCCTCCCAAACCCAATGAGACTGCTACATTATTGCTTTTTAATATGCCTTATTTGTGAAATAAATGAAATAAGCGCACAGAATGCTAACGCTATCAGCTATACTCAAAAAAATAGTTTGTATAGCCAAAATTTTGATGGCCTTCCAGCTTCTGGCAGTTTTACACTTTCCGGAAAGGGGGTACATTTTTTACAAAATACCCCCATTTTAGCCAGTAATTTAATTGGATGGCAATTTTATCAAATTGGAGGGAGTAGTTCAAATGCATCATTTGCCATTAGTACCGGTTCGGGAACAGGCCAAAATGTATATAGTTTGGGAAGTTCTGGTAGCAATGAACGGGCATTGGGAACACTTGCTTCGGGTACGGGCACGTATGCAATTGGTGTTATTTTTACAAATAATACAGGAAACACACTGAATAATTTACATATTTCATTCGTTGCTGAACAATGGCGAAAAGGAGGATCTACCAATAAAAACAATTGGACATGTAAATATAAAACAGGTGTTTTTGATCATATCAATCAAAACAATCTTACCGAATTACCTACCCTAAATTTTTATTCAATTTCTACTACTTCAGGATCTTCCATGATCAACGGGAATCTAATAGAAAATCAATTGAATATAGATAAAACAATAGAAATAGCTGATTGGAAACCAGGTGAACAATTACTTCTTCGCTGGGACGATGCAGATGAAACAGGAAGCGATGATATCATGGCCATTGATCAATTTAATTTTTTGGCTGATTATAAAATACCCAATCCTACAACAGTAAATGCAATAGAACCCCTTTCAAATAGTATAACGAATGCAGACACTATCAAATATGCTATTCAACTTGGTGGAAATATAGTTGGCTTAAGCAGCCTTAATTTTGCCATTCGTACAAATGGATTAACAAATGCCGCGATCACAAAAATTGAGGGGAGTGGAGACGCATATACAGCAAGTGTATTTACAGGAAAGGGTACAGGTTTATTGCAGCTTGGTATTGTAAATGATAGTAATTTAATTCCTGGAATTAGCAATCTTCCATTTTATTCAGTAGACTCCCAATGGGTAGATAAAGATGCTCCTATTTTACTCAATCTTAGCTCTCCAAACAACGCTACACTTAAAGCTGGTGACACTTTAAATATATCACTTACATTTAATGAACCAGTACAATTACTTGAACAATCTCCTTCTAATTATTTGCCTATAACAATTGGTAAAACAGCAAGAAATTGTGTTTATACAAACGGGAATAATTCTAATAAATTGAATTTTCAATATATTATTCAATCGGGAGAATTAGATAAAGACGGAATTCAAATAGATAGTGTATTGGCAAAAAAGAATTTACTTATTGGAGACATGATTGCCAATTCAACAAACCTTATTTTAAATTCAGTTTCCATTCAACATATTAAAGTAGATGCAGTTGCACCAACATTTTTTTATGCTAATGATACCCTCATAGGAGTATGTAGTAACAATACAAATTTTTCATTAAATAACCATTTAAAGGTGGTAAATAAAGAAATAGGAGAATTATTAACTTGGAAATTAATTTCCCCTCCTACCCAGGTTGCCATTACATCTACTATATATCAACAAAGTAGTACGGATAGTGCTTTTCAGCCAACTTTATTTTCTTTTTCAAATAATCAAATGTTTGTTGGAAAAGATTCTTGTGTATTCATGATTAGTGATGGAATTAATGAATCAATTAAAAAAATTTATTTTGATATCCAACATTTCTCCTCTGCCAATTTCATACAATCAAATCAAGATATTTGCGCCAATAGCACTATCCTTCCAATCATTGGTTCGGAAATTCTCCAAGAAGACTCTTCTGCTACTTATTTATGGGAAATGAGTACAATGTCAGATACAACAGGTTTTACTACTGCAATAGGAAAAAATCAATTGAAAGATTATCCCGCAACTTCAATTAGTAATACAACTTGGTTCAGGAGGAAAATAAAAAAAGGGGCTTGTACAAATAGCTCAAATTCGATATTAATAAAAGTTTGGAATAGTGGTTTATGGAATGGCCAGGCAAATTCAAACTGGAATAATACCAACAATTGGTGTGGCAGTAAAATTCCCAATGATAGTAGTGATATACTTATTCCATCAAATACGTTAAACAGTCCAATAATCAATGAGAATGCTACTTGTAAAAAAATTACCTTACAAAAAAATGCAGGATTAACCATTACTGGTACACTCTATTTAAGTGACCAACTATTGGCAGACAGTGGTTCAATAAACGCACAAAGTGGAACCATCATTTTAAATGGGATATCACCACAACTTCTCAATTCTACTTTATTTACAAAACAATCTATTGGAAATATTCGTGTAGATAACACGAGTGGAGTAACCTTAGTTAATCAATTATATATTCTGCAACAAATTAACATGGCAAAAGGCATATTAACAACCAATGATCAACTTTATTTAAAAAATAAGGCAACAGTTGGTGCATCTGCTATGGGATCAGAAATCAAAGGAATTGTGCAAGTTGAAAATACTTGGGGAAACAAATTGAATAGTTATTTATTAGCAGGTCATCCATTTAATCAGCCAATTTTCAGTAATCAACTACAAAATAAAGTAACTGCTTATTATCATGATTTTCTTAATAGTACAGATAGTTTTTCTATTCACAACAATTGGAAATTAATTGAATCAGATTCTACTAATTTGGCAAATCAATGGAAGAAATATCAAGGTGTTCAATTGATATTGAATGATACTAGTTTAAGCGGATTAACTATTTTTAGAGGAAAATTAAATATTGGTCTACAAGAAATTCCACTTGCAAAAAATAAATCAAACGGTTTTAATATAATTGCCAACCCATTTCTATCACCCATTAATATGATGTCAATTACTAAAAGTCGTATGACAGGAAATTATTATTGGATATGGAATCCAAAACAAGGAATTAAAGGGGGATATACAGCTATTGCGTATGATCAATCGTATATATTAAATCCATTTGAAGCATTTATTGCAGAGGCTAGAGATGAGCAAGAAAATAGTATATTAATTCCCGAAGAAAGCAAGGTATTGAATTATAATATTACTGGAATTGAACCATATAAAGAAGAAAACGGCTATTTCGTAGAAATGAGTATTTATAATAACCAGCAATTTTGGGATAGATTGGTTTTAACAGAAAAATCTGGTTCTAAAAATGCACTTGATAGTTTAGACGCTATTAAATTACTTAATCCAGATGCTAATTTTTATAGTGTAAGTTCAGATCAAAAAAAATTAGCCATTGATGCAAGAAAATTAGATAATAATACAGTAATTCCAATATTCATTGAAGCTCCAATTAATGAAAAATTAATGCTCAAAATAAATCAATCCTTTTTGCCTACCGATAATACTCTTGTATTACACGATAGGTATACCAACTTATATTGTTCCTTAGTTAAAGACAGCATCTATTCATTTGAATTTACAGCCGATTCACTTAGCAGGGCAACAAATCGTTTTGAAATTAGCCGTCTTATACCTAAAGGAAATACCAACCAGCTATTCAATTATTTAACCATTAAAATATACCCTAATCCTGCCATTCAAGAATTAGCCGTAGGGATAAAATCTAATACAGAAGGCAATTGTATCATTCATATTTATACTTTATCTGGCACTTTAGTAAAATCAATTAACATGGGTACAATTTTGAGTGGAACAATTAAATTACCTATAGCCGATTTAAATAGTGGTACTTATTTATTACAAGTAATTTGTGGAGAATTTCAAAAGTCAATTCAATTTATTAAACAATAAAAAAAGGCTGACTCTTAATGCTGAGTCAGCCTTTTTATTTGCACTGATTAAAAAATTGATTTCATTACATCAAATTTTGTATAGCCATCCATGTGTGTCAGGAGCTGTTCCTAATTTAATTGCATCTAATCTGAATTTTAACTCTGGTGCATACTTCCAATCTTCAACGTTAAAATGCATGATATGATCTTGGTACCTTAATTCTTTGATTAGTGAAATAGTTGCGGCTGTACCAGTTCCAAATACTTCATTTAAAATTCCTTTTTTATGGGCTTCAATTATTTCATCAATATTAATTTTTCTTTCTTCCACTTTCATTCCCATATCACGCAAAATTTGCATGGAGCTATTTCTTGTTACGCCTGCTAAAATAGTCCCTTCTTCTAGTGAAGGAGTAATGGCCACTCCATCAACTATAAAAAACACATTCATCATGCCAACTTCTTGTACAAATTTATGATATACGGCATCGGTCCAAAGTACCTGATCATATCCCAATTCTTGTGCTTTAGCTGTTGGATACATACTTGAACCGTAATTACCAGCATTTTTAGAGAATCCTACTCCACCTGTAACGGCACGTGTATACTTTTCCTCTACATAAATTTTCATAGGAGCAGCATGATATGGACCCGAAGGACTCAGTATAATGATGAACTTATATGTTTCTGAAGGTTTAACGCCCAATACTGCATCCGTAGCAAACATAAAGGGACGTATATACAAAGAATGATCTTTATATGTAGGAACCCAGTTTCTATCTAAGTCTATTAAAGTTTTTAGCCCACCCATGAAAATTTCTTCTGGTACTAATGGCATTTGCATTCTTGCAGCAGAAATATTAAATCTGTTGAAATTATCCATGGGCCTGAATACAACTACATTATCTGCATCATCTTTATATGCCTTTATTCCTTCAAAAATAGCCTGCCCATAATGTAGGGAAGCCAAAGAAGGCTCTAATGATAGGGCCTGATATGGCACTATTTCCCACTTTTTCCATACGCCATCTTTGAAATCTGCCACTAACATATGGTCAGTAAAATATCTACCAAATGCTGCATTCTCTAAACTTTGATCATTCAATCTAGACCGGGATGTATGTGTAATGTTAATGTTTGCGGTTGCACTCATAGCTTTATATTTGTGCAAAGAAACAGAAAAATAAAAAGCTAACAAACGTTAATATTGTAAAAAGCTAAATTAATGCAGCAAATATTGCCCAGTTTTATATTGGCAGACCTTTACCCTGACAGTTTAGTATTAGTAGAAGACTTTCCATTAATCTCCCAAGTAGAGGAAAATAGGAATAGTGGTAAGCATGTACATTTAATGAAAGAACCCGTAGAAGTGTCTATTCCCTCTCCTGAAATTTCTAATAATACACCAACAAAAATATCTATTGAATCAAATACATTTATCCAAAATGATAAGCTTACATCTACAACATCTACATTTTATTTAGGTGACA
>JAVHPL010000166.1:0-9068 GCA_036170555.1 Sediminibacterium sp.
GTTCAGCATTTATCTTTATCATTACATTACTAGCTACTTTAGCGTATGGATAGGTAACATAAACTGCGTTACGCAATCGAGTCCATTCAGCCCAATAATTTTTCCATTTCTTATTAAATTTGCCATATACCCAAACGGGTGGCAAATAAGATTGACCAATAGTGTCCCCTTCTGGAGTTATATAGGCAGCTACTTTAAGGGTGTCTAATTCACCTGTTTGGGCTTCAACATGGTTAAATACCAAAACAAGCAAGATAAACAAGCTAAAAATAATATGATTTTTAATTATTTTCACCGGCATTAAATATTCCTATTTGGCTTATATTAATACTATGACACCAAAAAAGTAACCTTTGCTGCTAAACTGCTTTGACAGCTTGTAATTTTGGCTTTATTCTTTGCAATACACTCATGGTAAATCCTATTGCCATGATAACCACCCCTAACCAAAGCATATTGATCATGGGAAATTCATACACTTTTAGGGTTAATAAGTCAGTAATATTCCCCGTTTCTTTTATACCAATTTCTAATTTCCCAGTGGGTTGATCAATTACTTTGTTAAACTGAATTACTAAACTCTGAGATAAGACCGTATCGGCAATTATACGCATGGTATTGCCTTTAATTGCAATCCCAGGGAACGCGCCATATCTTTTCCCCTCCTTACTTATAATGGTCATATCTAAGAAAAGTGCATTTTCTTCTGCCGCATATTTGGCTTTTAATTCAGGAGGGTTTACAGAAACTTTATTTAAAATCATAAATCCGTTTCCATAAAAAATGGTGTCATTTACTTTTACTACTTTGTTTTTAAAGCTTACTGTGTCTGCCGTTTTATTTTCTTGAAAAGAAGTGATGTAAACAAAAATATCTTTTTGCCAATAATGCCTAGATGCAGGATTGGCGGCAAACCCTTCCATCCCTTTATTATTTTTTATTACATCTGGATATAACTTAAAATGATCATCTCCTACTTTTGATTTAAAATCAATTTCGAAATAGCGTTTACGATCAATAGGATTAATAGTATCTTTTGTATAGGTAACCATATATCTACCCATATCGGTTGAAAGCCCTTTAAACAAAGTGAGGTTTTCGGCAGGGTTTCCTGTAGCGCTGTTTTTTTCATTTTGCTGAGCACTTAATGGAGAAATACCCGTAGTATTCCAGCTTAATACCGTTTTTTTACTAGAAGAAATTAATATCCCCAACAACACCATTCCAAAACCAATATGGGCAACAGATGCACCTGCTGCTTTTATTTTTCCTTTTAATCCTAACCATAAATACGAAGCATTGGCAACAATGGCAAATACTGCACAAAATATAGCAATATGAATAGCTACTAAAAATCCTATCCCTTTTTTATCGTAAGAAATATTTCCAAAAAAACTAATGCTCAATGATATTACTAAAGCTATAATAGTGGGAATGGTGATTTTTTTAATAATAAACCCCTTTGACGTGTCTTTGTATTTTAAATATTGTGTAATGGCAGTAAGTGCACCTATCAACATAGCCACAAATACTTGTATTTGGTTGTAAGCAAATTCAGGGTCTTCAGGAGGTGCTATATTGGTGCCAAATAATTTATTCCAAACTGGTGTAGATGTTTTTGCAATAATAACCGCTCCTGCTAAAAATAAAATCAATGATCCTATAAACATCCAAAATTCTCTACTATAGGTATTTTCTTCTTTTTGAATGGATGGTATAGATTTATAGCGCGCAAAATAAAGTATCATAGATGGTATAAAAAATACCAATACAAATAATAACAATTGCGTATTCATACCCAAATCGGTAAATGCATGTACAGAAGTATCTCCTAATATGCCACTCCTTGTTAAAAAAGTAGAATACAAAACCAAGATAAAACTTATTACATAGAAAAAATAGGTAGGTCGTAATGAATATCCACTATTACGATATACCATATTTGTATGTAATCCTGCCACTAATGTTAACCAGGGAACAAGAGATGCATTTTCAACAGGATCCCATGCCCAATATCCTCCGAATGATAAACTTTCATAAGCCCAAGCAGCACCCATCATAATGCCAACTCCCAATATGGCAGCAGAAAAAGATGCCCATGGCAATGCTGGTTTTGTCCATTCATGATCTTTACTCATTAACCCTGCAATTGCAAAAGCAAATGGAACAACGGTAGAAGCAAAACCCAAGAATAAAATAGGTGGATGTATTACCATCCAATAATTCTGCAATAAAGTATTTAAACCAGTTCCATCCTTAATAAAAGACAAATACGCTGGATTACTAAAAATGGGAGCATCCATTTCATTGCGCAATAAAACAAAGGGGCTACTACCTACTTTAGTGCCAAAGAAATAAATACCTAATAGCATAGTAGCTAGGGTAAATTGAGTAAAACTAATTACAGTCATTACTCCATTTCTCCATTTTCCTGCCTTCCAAATAATGAACCATCCCAAAATACTATTCCAAAAACTCCAGAGCATAAAACTGCCTTCCTGCCCTTCCCAAAAACAGCTCAGCAAATATTCTACTTGCAAACTTTTATCACTGTGTGTGTATGCATATTTATATTCAAACAAATGATTGGAGATAATATAGTATAATACTCCAAACAACGCAATCATGCTAATGGTTACTAACCCAAACGCATAACGAGCCAGCTTTGTCCAAGGTTGTTGTTCTAATGGGCTGGCTAATTTACTTGCCTTAAAAAAGGCAATGGTTGCCAGTAAAGAGGCAACCAAACTAAGCACTGCAAAAAAATGACCTATTTGCCCGGGTATTAAATGTTCACCTATATAATTCATGAAAATCTGTTCGTTTGAGGGAGCTTATTAATTAGAAGTTTGTAATTGTTGCTTTGCTGCTTTAGGATCATCTTTATATTTAGATGGGCATTTTAACAAGATACTTTTACAATCGAAATAACCATCTTTTACTGACCCTTTTAATACAATGCGTTCACTTTTTTCCATATCGGTAGGTTTAGCATCATGGTAAACTACTTTTATGGTATTACCTAATGTATCTAAGGCGGTAAAAGTTAAGTAATTTGGATTTTTTACTGCATCATATTCAACGGGTTGAGCCTTGTCTATTTTAGCTATTAAATTTACAAATTTTCCCTGTTTTTCTTTTGCTGAAGCAATGGTTTCATAAGTGGTTAAATCTCCTGAGTACTGAACTAGAATGGCAATAGAAGCTGCTATTAAAACTAAAATAATAATATGGGTAGTTTTCATAAGTAAAATTTACTATGCAAAGTTAAATTAAAGAGCTGATAAACTCTATTTCTTCTATCATAAATACAGCGGAAGCCTATTTTTTAACTTTTAGGCTTAAAATGAATTAAACAGCTTAACGTATTGCGTGCCAATTAAGAAATTGAAGCTACCTTGCATGCTGCTTTCAACTATCAACCGTCATGATCGATTTATCAGGATTTAACCCAAATGCTGTTTCCAATCCCAATAACAATATTTTTGGTCTTCCCTTTACGGAAGAAGATGCCAAACTGGTTATTCTACCAGTGCCTTGGGAAGTTACCGTAAGTTATGGAGCTGGAACCGCAAGGGCTGCAGACCATATTTTTAAGTCCAGTTTGCAAGTGGACATTTTAGATGTGGATGGAGTAACTGGTTGGAAACAGGGGTTTTTCATGAAAGAAATAGATAAGAAAATTTTATTTAAAAGTGATTATTTAAGAAAAGAAGCAGAATTATATATTGACTACATTTCGCAAGGGGCCGTTTTGGAAAAGAATAAATTTATGTGCAAAAGCCTTAAGGAAATTAACGAGGGCAGTTCTTTTATGAATAATTGGGTTTACGATCAAAGCAAGGAATTACTAAATAAACAAAAACTAGTGGGCATCTTAGGCGGTGATCATAGTACTCCATTGGGGTTATTAAAAGCACTTGCAGAAAAACATGGAAATTTTGGTGTATTGCAAATTGATGCACATTGTGATTTAAGAGCAAAATATGAAGACTTCATTTATTCGCACGCTTCCATTATGTATAATGCTTTAACAGATATTCCTAATATAATTAAATTAGTTCAAGTGGGTGTAAGGGACTATGCAGAAGAAGAATGGAACTATATATGCAGTAGTAATTTTAGGGTAATTACCTATTTTGACAAACTAATAAAAGAAAGATTATTTGAAGGACAAACTTGGAAACATATTGCAGATGAAATTATACTTAACCTTCCTCAAAAAGTATATATTAGTTTTGACATTGATGGATTAGATAGAAAATATTGCCCCAACACTGGAACACCCGTAGCAGGTGGTTTTGAGAGTGAAGAAATGGTTTACTTAATTAGAAAAATAAAAGAAAGTGGTAGAGAATTAATAGGTTTTGATTTGGTAGAGATTGGGGTTGGACAAACAGATTGGGATAGCAATGTTGGTGCAAGAATTTTATGGCGATTATGTAATATAATGGTATCATGAGAACAAAAACGTACGACTATATTATTGTTTTAAAGAAAAAGGGCAATGGTAAAATAGATGGAATTAGTCAATTAATGCTCTTGCTATCTTTAGTTGCATTTATTGGCACCGAACTTATCAATAAATCTATTCATGTATTACCATTGGTCATTTCATCATTGATTATTGGCTGGTGGATTTTTTGCATTTGGCAACAAAAGAGAAATATTCCCCCATACTATAGATTGGGATTATTTTTTGCAGCCATTGGATGGTACTATCAAAAAGACGGAATATGGATTTCCTTTATTTATCTTATTGCCTCTGTTTTAGAAAAACAAGTAAAGTTTCCTCAAGAAATTGCATTTGATCATGAAGAAATAGTAATAAATAGTTTCCCTAAAAAAAGGCACTATTGGAATGAAATAAAAAACATTGTATTAAAAGACGGATTACTTACTATTGATTTTAACAATAATCAACTGCTACAAAAAATGGTGGATGCTGACGTAAGTTCTCAAACAGAAAATGAATTCAATGCGTTTGCTACAATGCAAATTAAAAATAATCAATAATATAGTTTACCTAATTCGAAAAAAAATAAACACATGGCTTTAACTCCCTATCTATTATACTCCGATGGCGAAGGAAATATTTATGAAGATGAAACCCTTTATGCAGTAGGACGTGCTGGATGGGATGCATTTGAAGTACCTAATGATCAATGGATTGAACTTCCTGAAGGTGGTAACCTATACGAGCTTCCCGGCAGAAGAGGAATTGGCTTGGATACCCAAACGGGAGAAATGCGCCTTTGCGAAAAGGGATGGGCCGTAGCAGCATTTATTCCACCAGCACATACGGGTTTGTTTTTAGCTGCTTTTGAAACAATGCAAGGAGCACCAACTTTACCATTATTTTGTTACACTGCAGTTGGTTGGCAGAATGATAAAAATTATGTAACAGCAGTAAGAATAGAAAAAGACATTCGACAAGAATCTGCAGGATATCATGATAAAGACATTGAAAATGGTACAAATTATTTACTAAAAGCATATCCCAATAATCGGTTGGTAAAACACTTAATGGATAATTGCTGCAATACCTACGAATGCCCAGCAGCAAGAAATTTTGCTTTAGGAAGATGGGAATGTCCTATCCCTACTTCTCCTGCATGTAATGCCAATTGTATTGGTTGTATTTCTTTTCAACCTGCAGACGAAACTATCGTTTCTACCCAAGATAGATTAACATTTAAACCTTCTGCAGAAGAAATTGTAGAATTTACGGTTCCTCATTTAATGAAAGCGCCTTTTCCCATTGTAAGTTTTGGGCAAGGATGCGAGGGGGAACCTTTACTGATGTGGGAAACCATTAAAGAAGCAATTACAGAAATTAGAAAGCATACCAATAAAGGCAGTATCAATATTAATACGAATGGTTCAAAGCCAGATGCTGTAAAAATTTTATGTGATGCAGGTTTAAACAGTATCCGAGTTAGTACCAATTCTGCACAAAAACACATTTATGAAGCATATTATCGTCCTAATAATTATCAGTTTGAAGATATTATTGAAAGTTTAAAAGTGATGAACCAGCATGGTGGTTGGAGCAGTATCAATTATTTTGTATTCCCAGGTATAACAGATAGTGTAGCAGAATATGAAGCATTACGTATTTTAATAAAAGAAACAGGACTTAAAATGATTCAATGGAGAAATTTTAATATAGATCCTGATTGGTACATGGGAAAAATTGGTATCCAAGACACGGGGGAAATGCTAGGCGTAAAGCAAATGATGGAATTGATTAGGGAAGAATTTCCCCATTTAAAATTTGGTTATTTTAACCCACCAATAGAGAGAATTAAGGGCGACTATAATAGCAGCTATGCAGGCGCTGCGCAATAATCATACCATACAAGGCATTACTTTAGCCATAGCAGCATCATTGCTATGGTCGGGCAATTTTATTATTTCAAGAGCTGTAAGTAATGATATTGGCCCAGTTAGTTTAGCTTTTTACCGGTGGGTTACAGCAACCATCATCATTGCCCCACTTGCTTATAAAAAGTTTCAACAAGAAAAGAAAATTATTTCTGCGAATATGCAATATCTTTTTTGGGTTGCCTTAACGGGCATTGCATTATTCAACACATTTGTTTATGTGGCAGGCCATAGTACTTCCGCCATCAATATGGCCTTAATTGGAACAACCTCCTCCCCCATTTTTGCAACCATTATGGCAGTAATTTTTTTAAAAGAACAACTTACTAAATTCAGGCTCATAGGCATGATTATTTGTATTATTGGGATAATCTTATTAATCTCAAATGGAGAGTGGAATAAATTAATGTCTTTTCATTTTTCGCAGGGAGATTTATGGATACTTGCTGGCGCTTTTTCTTTTGCTATTTACAATATCTTAGTAAGAAAAAAGCCCATTGCCATTAGTTCAATCAATTTTTTACTAATCATTTTTTTCTTAGGAACCATTTTATTATTTCCATTTTATTTAAAAGAATTATTTTTTAACCCCCCTACCAATTGGAATGTAACTTTAATAGGATCTATCTTTTATTTAGGAGCAGGAACTTCTGTTACTGCATTCCTTTGCTGGAATTTATCTATTCAAAAATTAGGTGCAAGTAGAACTGTTTTATTTGGTAATCTAATACCTGTATTCAGTATTTTTGAAGCAGTAATTTTATTAGGAGAAAAAATGTCTTCTGCACATATACTCAGTACGATCATTGTAATTGCAGGTTTAACTATTGCTAATTTGAAATCTAAGTAATGGATAGTACCGTAATTATTCTACTTTGTTGTTTTGCATTTTTAGCTGGCTTTGTAGATGCCATAGTAGGAGGTGGCGGATTAATTCAAACCCCTGCTGGACTAATTCTTTTACCACAATTTCCTATTGCCACCGTAATTGGATCCCTAAAAATTCCTGCATTTACTGGAACAGCTTTTGCAGCAAGGCAATACCTTAAAAAAGTACAAGTAAATGTGAAGCAGGTATTATTGATGGGTATTATTGCTTTTCTATCTGCTTTTGCAGGATCTGAATTATTATCTCAAGTAAGCAATCGGTTCATGAAACCCATCATTTTTATCGTTTTGATTGGAGTTGCCTTGTATACTTATTCACAAAAAAATTTTGGCCAGCATACCCATAAGAATATGCATCCCAAGCACCATATTTTGTATTCTTTATTAATTAGTTTAGTGATAGGTTTTTATGATGGATTCATAGGGCCAGGTGCAGGTAGTTTTTTGGTAATGGCATTCATTGGCATTTTGGGATACGATTTTTTAAAAGCAGGTACCCACGCCAAATTGATTAATCTATCTACTAATTTAGGATCTATTAGTTTGTTCATGATTAAAGGCTCTATACTTTGGTCGGTGGCCATACCTATGGCCATCAGCAATGGGATTGGAGGAATACTTGGGGCAAAACTAGCTATCTATAAAGGCAACCAGTTTATTCGTATTTTTTTCTTGCTCATTATTACGGTTACCCTACTTCGTTTTGGGTACGATATATTTTTTAAGTAGCCCTTTATTTTAACATCACTATTCGTCTTCCCTTTTATGTAATTACATAAGCTAGATTCCCATATCAAGGAAGATATTAACGTTTTTTTCAAGCATTCAGTCTACAATAGCCTTATTTTTACCATAGAAAAATATTATGGATTTATCATTTGAAAAAGAAAAAAACATCAAAGCCTTCACTATTACTAGTGTAATTACGGTTGTATTGTTTTTGATTTTCTTTTATGTTCAATATGAGAAGCCACTTGCCCCCGAACCGCTTAATCATGAAGGAATTGAAGTAAATCTAGGGAATAGCGAAACTGGTTTAGGAAATATACCCCCCCAATCTTTAGATCAATCTACTGAAATTACAGCTACCAAATCTTCTACAATAAAAAATCAAAACGATCAACTCGTTCAGCCTATTGAAAACTCATCTGAGGAAGACATTGTTGTGAATAATAAAAAAAAATCTATCTCTGCTAATAAACCAATCCTTACTTCAAAACCTATTCCCGCCCCAACTCCAAAAGCAATATTTAAAGCAAATAATAAGAAACAAGTGGGTATTCGTGCAGATTCATATAATAGTACTCAAAACCAAGGTATTGCTGGAGGTAAAGGTGATCAAGGCAACCCGAATGGTAATATCCATTCCGATAGTTACACAGGTAATGCTTCAAGTGGTATTGGCGGTTTGGGAGGAGTGGCTATTCGGAATGGATTAGACGGAAGAAGAATTATAAGACTGCCCTCTTTTGAGGATGATTTTAATGAAAACGCAAAAGTAGCTGTTGATATTACAGTAGACCAATTAGGGAATGTACTTTCTGCATCTATTAATCCTAAAGGAACCACCACCACTAACGGCAATATTCGCAATATTGCCTTACGAAAAGCCAAAACCATAAAACTTAGTACCAGTAATTCGGAAGTACAAAGCGGCACTTTGATCTTCAATTTTAAGCTGCATAGTTAATTTTATTGCATCTTTGTATTACTATGAATTACCAAGAAACAGTTGACTATTTATTTCAAAAACTACCACTGTTTAGCAAACAAGGAGCATCTGCTTATAAAAA
>JAVHPL010000167.1:0-8930 GCA_036170555.1 Sediminibacterium sp.
ATGCAGAAAAAAGAGCCATGGATTATTGCCAAAACAGTAGACACCAATCAGGATGGGCAAAAATTAATTGACAATTGTTTGCATATCTGTTTGCAATTAACCGCAAACCTAGCAGTATTGATCAATCCATTTTTACCATTCACTGCTAAAAAGATTTGTTACTTATTAAAAGTGGTAGATAAAATATTAGATTGGCAAAATGCAGGCAGCATGAAATTGCTCAGCGTTGGATACAGTTTGCGTGCACCAGAATTATTGTTCCGCAAAATTGAAGATGAAGAAATTGCTAAACAAATAGAAAAATTAAAAACAGCAGCCGTGAATAAAGAACCTTTAGTAGTAACAGTAGTTGCTGAAAAATCTGCAGCTGATACAGCACCTTCTGCTTCTTCAGTTACCGCATCAGTTAAGCCTGAAATCTTATTCGACGATTTTGCAAAAATCGATTTAAAAGTAGGCACTATTGTTTCCGCAGAAAAAGTAGAGAAGGCAGATAAATTGTTGAAGCTACAAGTAGACCTTGGGTTTGAAACCAGAACCATTGTATCGGGTATTGCACTTCATTTTAAACCTGAAGATATTGTAGGCAAACAAGTAACGGTGGTTTGCAATTTAGCACCGCGCAAAATGCGTGGTATCGAAAGCAATGGCATGATACTAATGGCAGAAGATGCCAATGGCAAACTGCATTTCCTTAACCCAGAAACAGCTATTGATGCAGGAAGTGGGGTGAGTTAATGGCATAGAATTAATACATATTCAACGGAGTTGAATTAAAAAAGTATTATGTTTATTAGGAATGCAAATTTTTTAGTAAAAAAGACTATTTTTAAGTAATGTTGAATTTAAAGGAAAAATATATTGTAAATAATCGTCAACAAAAAGTTGGGGTTCAACTGGATATTAAAACTTTTAAACGTTTAGAAGAAGTATTAGAAGATTATGCACTCGCCCAATATATGAAGTCTGCAGAAGCAGAAGAAAAACTTAGTTTAAGTGAAGCTCGATTAGCTTATAAAAAACTTAAAAAAAAATAAGTTTTGCAGATACTATTTACCAAAACTTTTTTAAAAGATCTTACGAAAGTGCAACCCCCTAAGAGAAGATTGCAAATCGAAGTTTTTGTATTTGAAGAATTAGCTTCATACAAGTCCTTAGCTGAGATAGGTAGTGCAGAAAAAATGATTGGAACAAATAATTATTATAAAATTTGATTTGGTGAATATAGAATTGGCCTGTTTAAATCGGGCGAAAATATTGAATTATTGAGGGTACTGAACAGGAAAGAAATATATAAGTTCTTTCCTTGATTTGTGTTTTTATTACTATCTAATAATTCATCTACTCTTTATCATAACTAACACATTCTTTCAATTCTCTTTCGGTGTAAGCCAATTTATATTGCTTTAAAACTTCATTGGGTACTCCATTCCATTGATTGGGAACATTCCCCATATAACCAAGGTCTTTAACGCCTATTTCGGCTGTATAGAACCCTGTTGCAACAAGATCGCGCATTTTATTAAAAAATGCAACGCCTTGTTTTAATTCGGGCTTTGCCTTTTCTGGATAAGCAATTTCATCTACAATGGAAATTTGTTGTTTAGCATCACAATCAATAAATGCTTTTTCAAATTGCTTATATGCATGAAGGTCTAACCATCTAAGCCCACCACGCATGGGGGTTTGGTGCTCGGGCATATCTTTCACAATAAACTCAATAAATTCGGGCACTTTAGCATCACTTGCACTACCACTTACAGTATCTTTAGGAATAATAATATCTCCAAGTACCGTAATCGTAGCCATTTCATGTGCATCAAAAAAAGGCGCTTCTTTAGCAATTTTAGCCAGATACTCTTTTTCTTCTTGCATACGATCATCAAGGCTAGCATTTGCTGATGTGGCTATGGCTTTTTTATCGGAACTTTTACAAGCTTCTACAAAAACACCAGCACCTACTGTGCCAATCATTAACGCTTTAATTGATTTTCTCCTATCCATACTATTACAGATTTTGCTTTTTCATTTCATCAATAATATACTCACTGGCACGCATACTTAATGCCAAAATAGTCCAAGTAATATTTTTATCTGCCTGAGAAACAAATTGAGATCCATCCACACAAAACAGGGTTTTACAATCATGGGCCTGACTCCATTTATTTAATGCAGAAGTTTTTTTGTCATTCCCCATTCTTACTGTTCCTGCTTCATGAATAATATTGCCAGGATTGGCCAAACCATACTTACTTTTTTCATCATCATCTCCCCAAGTAATAATGGCCCCCATATTGTGCATGATCTCTTTAAACGTTTCTTTCATGTGTTTGGCCTGCTTAATTTCATATTCCGAATTCTTGGTATGAAAACGCAATACAGGAATACCATATTTATCTACCACTTCTGGATCTATTTCACAATAGTTATTTATATCAGGAACTGCTTCGCCTCTTCCTGCCATACCTACACCTGCACCATAAAAGAAACGAATGTCTTCTTTTAATGAAGCTCCATAACCACCTGCTTCTTTTGTTTTTCCGTTTACTTGGTATTTACCATTCAACCCTTGCATACCCATTCCAAATCCATAAGCAGGTTGGCTCATGCCTCCCCAATATTCAATATGGTATCCACGAGGAAAATCTAGTTTTTTATTGTCTTGCCACCAAGGCGTATAAATATGCATGCCTCCAACCCCATCTTCGTTGTAACGCTTTCTACCAAAGAGTTCTGGCAATACACCTCCCATAGCAGCACCAGTAGAATCGTGTAAATATTTTCCTACTACATTGCTTTCATTGGCCAACCCATTGGGATGTCTTTTAGATGTTGAATTGAGCAATAAACGCGCTGTTTCACAAGTACTGGCTGCAAGAATTATTACACGCCCACTCACTTGATATTCTAGGTTATCTATTTTATTTATATAAGAAACACCTGTTGCCAAACCAGCATCATTGGTAATTACTTCACGCACCATGGCATGAGTAATTACATCTACATTGCCTGTTTTTAAAGCGGGATTTACCAATACCGAACTAGAAGAAAAATCACCGTATACTTTACAACTTCTATTACACTGCGCACAATAAAAACAAGCCCCTCTTTCTTCGTTTATTTTTTTAGTAAGAATAGATAAGCGAGAAGGAATTACGGGTATCCCAATTCCTGTTGCCGCTTTCTTAATCATGAGCTCATGCAAGCGAGGCTTTGGTGGTGGAAGAAAAATTCCATCTGGATCATTTTCTAATCCTTCTACACTTCCAAATACGCCAATGAGTTTATCTATTTTATCGTAATAAGGTTTGATGTCTTCATAACCAATGGGCCAATCATCTCCCAATCCATCAATGCTTTTTCTTTTAAAATCTTTAGGACCAAAACGCAAGGAGATTCTACCCCAGTGATTGGTTCTTCCGCCAATCATACGTGCACGCCACCATTCAAATTTCTCACTGCCGGGAGCTTGTGTATAAGGTTCCCCGTCTATTTCCCAACCCCAATAACAGCCATCAAATTCACCAAAGGGTCTAAACTTAGAACTGGCCCCTCTTCGAGGAGAATCCCATGGATTTTTTAATTGAGAAGAATTCACGGCAGGATCATAATCTGCTCCTGCTTCTAATAAACATACTTTTAAACCTGCTTTAGATAGTGTGTAGGCAGCCATTCCTCCACCAGCTCCTGATCCTACTATTACTGCATCGTATTTCTTAGTTTGTTTCTTTATTTGAAAATCTCCCATATAGCAAACGTTTCGGATATTTAAAATGGTAAATTAAGCAAAACTGCTGAACAAATCATATAGTTTAATTACCAATAAATTATAAACACAAAATTTCTCTCAAACAAAAAAGCGCTCCGAAAATTCGGAACGCTTACTTTCAAATGGCAAGGAATAATTTTTGTTTTTAACTGCAACCCATACTGGTTCCGCAGTTTAAACATTTATAACAAGTACCGCTACGGATGGTTAAATGACCACAAGTGCTACATGATGGAGAATCACTTTGCATTCCTTTTGCATGTGCATTTACAGCATCCATACCTGCATCTGTTTTAACTGCTGTTGCTCTCTGTAATTTTTGAGACTGGGGTACAACTGCTGGTGTTGCATTGGCAGAAGGTGCTGTTACGCGAATGCTACTTAGTTCGGGCTTTCCCAAAAAAACAGCTTCTCCTTCTCCTTCACCAGTATTACCAATGGTTGGTTTATCTAATACATGTACCAAGTCTGTTCGGTCTAAGTATTCGTAAGCCAATGCACGGAATACAAAGTCAACTAATGAAGTAGTAGTTTTTATATTTGGATGGTCTACCATGCCTGATGGTTCAAATTTGGTAAACACAAACTTCTCTACAAATTCCTCTAATGGAACACCATATTGCAAGCCTACTGAAATAGCAATGGCAAAACAGTTCATGAAACTGCGAAGGGTTGATCCTTCTTTAGCTAAGTCTATGAAAATTTCTCCCAAAGTTCCATCCATGTATTCTCCAGTGCGTAAGAAAATTACCTGGCCACCAATTTTAGCTTTCTGTGTAAATCCTCTACGCTTAGCCGGCAATGATTTTTTCTCTACAATTCCAGATAATTGACGCTTCAATTTTGTATCGGTAGAAGCAGCCATTCTTTTTTGTACTTCTTCTAACAACTCATCAACCGTTAATTTACTTAAGTCTACAATATTCGATTCGGTTGATGCTTCCAAAGCAGCTTCATTATCAATGGCAGGCTCTTCAGCGTCTGTTGTTTTTTTCTTCTTATCAGATTTGGTACTGAGTGGCTGACTTAATTTAGAACCATCACGATAAAGTGCATTAGCTTTTAATCCTAACTGCCAGCTTAACAAATAACAATCAGATATTTCTTCTACTGTTGCTTCATGAGGAAGATTAATTGTTTTAGATATAGCACCACTTAAAAAAGGTTGACAAGCGGCCATCATTTTGATATGACCATACGCATGAATATATCGCTCTCCTTTTTTACCACATTTATTAGCACAATCAAAAACAGGAAGATGTGCTTCTTTTAATAATGGAGCACCTTCAATGGTCATGGTACCGCAAACAAAATCATTGGCAGCATCAATTTCTTCTTCGGAAAATCCGAGTGCTTCTAATAAATTAAAACCAAAATCTATGTATTCGGCTTCTGTAAATCCGAGACGTTGCATACATTCATCTCCCAAAGTGAAGCGATTGAAAATAAATCCTATTTCAAAAGCAGAACGTGCAGCACCATTTAACTTTTCAATTTCTGCTGCTGTAAATCCTTTGGCAGCAAGGCTTTTATTGTTAATGTAGGGCGCATTTTCGAAACTAGCAGTACCCACAGCATATTGCTCAATTGCTAAAGCTTCTTTTGAATTGTATCCCAAGTTTTTTAATGCTTGAGGTACAGATTCATTGATGATTTTAAAATAACCACCTCCACTTAATTTTTTAAATTTAACCAAAGCAAAATCAGGCTCTACACCAGTTGTATCACAATCCATCACCAATCCAATAGTACCTGTTGGTGCAATAACGGTTGTTTGTGCATTGCGGTAACCATATTTTTCTCCTAACTGCACTGCGTCATCCCATGCTTTGGTTGCAGAGGTTAAAATATAATCTGGGCAATATTTTGCTTTAATTCCTTGTGGTTTAATTTCTAGTCCAACATAAGCATCCATTGCATCGTATGCGGCAGCTCGGTGGTTGCGCATTACGCGAAGCATATCTTCTTTGTTTTCTTCGTACTTATCAAAAGTACCTAAGAAAGAAGCCATTTCAGCAGAGGTTTTATAAGCTATTCCCGTCATGATTGCAGATATACCGCCGGCAATGCCACGAGCTTCTTCACTATCATAAGGAATGCCACTAACCATTAGCATAGATCCCAAGTTGGCAAATCCCAATCCCAAGGTTCTATAATCGTAAGAAAGTTGGGCCACTTCCTTAGAAGGAAACTGTGCCATCAATACAGAAATTTCTAGTACAGTAGTCCAGATGCGTGTGGTATATTCAAAACCAGCAACATCAAAAATATTGGTATCGTTGTTATGGAATTTACGCAGGTTTATAGACGCTAGGTTACAAGCCGTATTGTCTAAGAACATATATTCCGAACAGGGGTTAGATGCGTTAATTCGGCCCCCCTTAGGGCAAGTATGCCATTCGTTGATAGTGGTATCGTATTGTGTACCAGGATCTGCACAGCGCCATGCTGCATAAGAAATTTCTTCCCAAACTTTACGCGCTGGAACCTTGCTCATCACACGGCCATCTGTTCTTGCTTTTAATTCCCACTCTCCATCATCGGCCAATACTTTAAAAAATTCATTCGGAATACGTACTGAGTTGTTGGAATTTTGTCCTGAAACAGTTGCATACGCTTCACCCTCATATCCATTATCGTAACCTCCTGCAACCAATGCAGCTACTTTCTTTTCTTCACCAACTTTCCAATTGATGAATTCCATGATCTCGGGGTGATCTAAATCTAAGCATACCATTTTAGCCGCTCTACGTGTTGTTCCACCACTTTTGATTGCTCCTGCTGCCCTGTCTCCTATTTTAAGGAAACTCATGAGTCCACTAGAAGTACCACCCCCACTTAATTTCTCTCCACCGCCACGGATTTGAGAAAAGTTAGTTCCTACACCAGAGCCATATTTAAAAATACGTGCTTCACGTGTCCACAAGTCCATGATGCCCCCTTCATTCACCAAGTCATCACTCACACTCAAAATAAAACAAGCATGAGGCTGAGGACGCTCGTATGCATTGGTAGATTTTTTTAATTTACTGTCTTTGGGATCTACAAAATAATGTCCCTGTGGTTTTCCTGTAATACCATACACTTCGTGTAAACCAGTATTAAACCATTGTGGAGAGTTTGGAACACAAGCTTGATTTAATATGCTATAAGCTAACTCATCATAAAATACCTGTGCATCATCTTTAGAAGCAAAATACCCATAACGTTCCCCCCATACGCGCCAGCAATGGGCCATACGATGAGCAACTTGCTTTACACTGGTTTCTCTGCCAAGTGATCCATCGGGTTGAGGAACACCCGCTTTTCTAAAATATTTTTGCGCTAAGATATCAGTAGCTATTTGGCTCCATTGTTTTGGAACTTCTACATTATTCATCTCGAATACCTTTTCCCCATTGGGATTTTTGATTATGCTATCGCGATAATCATATTCGAACATATCAAATGGGCTTACACCTTCCTGGGTGTAGCGGCGGCTGAATTGTAAGCCTTTGGCGGTGCGTGGGTTAGACATAAAGCAGTTGCTGTTTTAATTCTTTTTAACGAAATCCCAACTTGAACAATTTTTGTTTAGGCGGTAGACGAAAATATCTTTCCATTTTGATAATCCAACATCGTAAATATGCACAGGCTGTGGATAAGGAAGGTGGATAATTTTGTACCGCAAATCCCTATTGATTTTGCTTGATTATGCACAGGTGTAGAAAATTATCTTGAAAAAAAAATCCTGTTGAATTCATAGATGTTGTATAGAAACCACTTAAAACGAAAATTTTTCTGCATTTTTGCACCAAGTATCTCATCCATCTCATGAACACAACCATCTATCATCAAATTACAGCGCGCAAAAAGCAAGGCAAGAAATCCTTTGCCGTACTGATTGACCCTGATAAAGTAGATATTGATGCCATTCACAAACTGGTTCAATTGGGCCAGGAGGCAAAGGTTGATTACTTTTTTGTTGGAGGAAGTTTAGTTATCTCTAGTCATTTAGATGAATGTATACAACAAATTAAAGCTACCTGCAATATACCAGTCATTTTATTTCCGGGATCTCCTTCACAAGTAAGTTCCTACGCAGATGCCCTTTTATATTTATCGTTAATTTCAGGTCGTAATCCTGAACTATTGATTGGCCAGCATGTAATTAGTGCCCCATTTATAAAAAGAAGTGGGTTAGAAATAATGTCTACCGGGTATTTGGTTATTGATGGTGGTGCTCCCACCACGGTTTCTTATATTTCCAACGCAACTCCTATACCAGCAGATAAAAACGAAATTGCCATGTGCACGGCAATGGCCGGTGAAATGTTGGGTATGAAATTAATTTATATGGATGCCGGAAGTGGAGCTAAAAAACCCATTACCGAAAAGATGATAGAAAAGGTAGCTAAGCATATAGATATTCCACTCATCATTGGTGGAGGCATTACCAATCCAGAAAAAGCATACCTTAACTGCAAAGCAGGTGCCGATATTATAGTAGTGGGCAATGCCATTGAAAAAGATCTACACCTGATTAAAGAAATTAGCAATGCAGTACACAGTGTAGCTTCTATGAATGTCCTTTAACTACAATCTTTATAATTTTCCAATTTAAAATGAAGAACCTGATTATTTGAAAAGGAATAAACTTTCTCCAAAATAGGGTTGTACTAGTGGGAGTAGGAGGATAATATTGTTCTGAATATTTATCAAATTGATTGCGACTGGTCATGATTTTATAGATTGAATAGTGAATATTATTCTGGAATTAGCCACCAAAATGGTTTGCCCTTTGCCTTATATAAAAACATATAATGCATTAACCATTTAAGCCAGTGACCAGCAAGACCAGGTTCTCCCATAGTTGTGTTAATATCTCTGCCCCAATCGGGATATTTATGCCAATCCGGAACAACCGGATTAACCGTCATGGTTGCCGCAGTTCCTTTACCCATTCCATATCCTGCAGACACTATGCAAGCAGCACCCATTTTGCCCATTGATGCTTCATGTTTCATTGTAGCATCCTTCGTTTTAATCCAATGTATAATGTTATCGGCAGTTACTTTGCCCATGATGCCCGAAGGCATTCCTGTTCTTGGGGCAGTTGCAAAAATAGAAGTACCATTTTTACTAACCATTGGTTTAGAAATAGCATGTGGCGGAGCAAATG
>JAVHPL010000168.1:0-8902 GCA_036170555.1 Sediminibacterium sp.
CGTTATAAGCCATTTTAGGACGACAAACCAACAGACAATGAGACGACTAAAACTAATATGGACATTTATCATTTTGACAAGTTTGTTTGCTTGTGAACCACCTGTGACATTTAACGAACCACAGCCGACTGACATTGACAACATATCAAAATTTCCAAAGCGTTTACAAGGACAGTATTTAAGCCTTTCAGACAATTCAACGCTATCAATTGACGACAAATTAATTCAAAGAACTCACGACTATGACTACAAAACTCACCCAAATCAACTTGACAGCACTTTACGACTTTCGGGCGACACTATTATTAACCTAAAGACAAATGAAAAGACCGTAATCAAGCGTGACGGTGACAGTTTAGTAACTCACATTCATTACACCGACACTTTGTTTCAAATGGACTACGACAATGTTGTAAGAAAATTTAAAGGGTATTATTTCCTAAATACTCGTTACGACAAGACAAGTTGGGAAGTAAAAAAAATCCAACTATCAAAAGGACAACTTATAATTAGCAGTATCTCTACCAAACTCGACATTGACAATCTAAAAGAAATAACAGAAACACCGACTGACACTATTCCACCTTACAAGTTTACTGCGACTAAAAAACAGTTTAAAGAATTTATAAGAAACGATGGTTTTAGCGACAGCGAAACATTTGTTAGACAGAAGAAAAACGGCTTATAACAGCACCTACCCAAAAGGCGGGGTTTCGTGCTTCGTATGACAGTTTTATGGTAAAAGAAAGTTTATATCTTCGAATTAAGTTTTGTGGTAAAAGTCCCGCCCTTCGGGTAGCTGCAAAACGTTATAGCCAAGTTTAAAATAAAACATATCTAAATGAAAATAGGACGACCAGCATTATTGAAGTTAGCTGAAATGATTTGCGGAAATGGAGTCTTTAATCATTTTCCATATCGTTCATCCTCTTTTTTGACAAAGTTTTTCATTGACATAGACTTGGATTTTGTTCATGATGGTTCAACCAGACAAACTTGGGTTCAAGAAGTACTAAATAAACTCAATGACCAGTCAAACGAACATGAAAATTTACCGAATAGAGATTTGATAAAAGTTATCACATCTTTAGTAAATCCTGATTATTTTCTTTTTGATGAAAAATTAGATCATAAAAAGGCAGTTGAGGACGTTAATAAAGTTCTTAAAACATCCAAACTCATTCTTAAGGAGAAAACTGATGGCCAATTTCTATTAGCTACTATGACAGGTGAATTTATATCAACTGAAATAAACGAAGTAGACGCTATTCAACAAATTACATTTACTCCGTCTGTATTTAAAATTCCTAAAAAACCGACAAATTCAAAATTGATATCAGTTATGATGCCCTTTAGCCCTGCATTTCGAGGCACTTATGACGCAATTAAACGAGTTGCAGACCACATGGGACTTGAATGTTTTAGAGCAGATGATATTTGGGAAAACTCAACTTTTATACAAGATATTTTTGATTTAATTTTTTGTTCTAGAATAGTTGTTGTTGACTTTAGTGAAAGGAATCCGAATGTAATGTATGAAACTGGAATCGCACATACTCTTGGGAAAGTTGTTATTCCCATCACTCAATCTTTAAATGACATCCCTTCAGACCTTGGACATCATAGAGCTTTAAAATATTTACCCAATGATGAAGGTTATAGAACCCTATCAAACGAACTTTTCAAGAGAATAAAGACAATAATTGACGAGAAGTAAACCTGGCTATAACAAAAGGCTTTGCACAATTTGGGCTTCCATCAATGGCCCTTCAACTTTTGGTATTGCTAATCAACTGTAGTAATTTGGCTTTAGCTAATCGCGTCTTTAGTGGCCAAGCCAGCAGTAGGATCACAGATTATCCAAACTGCGCAAAGCCTCAGACGTTGGCAGAAATATGCTGATACTGCTTTATTTTCGAAAAATATTCAAGATTGACCAAAACATTTATTAGACCGAGTTACGAAAACAATGATAAAGAAGTACAACGAATGGTATAACAGCTTGACACCTTTGAAGAAGTTAATTATTTCGTTCATCTTAAATTGGTTTTATTGGCTTATCGCTTGGTTAATTGCTGAACAGTTTGTTTTTGACGAGAAACGTTCATGGAAATATCATGTCTATCATGCAACTTGGATGGCATTCTTTATAACTATACCTTTTAATTGGAAAGAATTGAAGCAGATTTTTAAAAGTCAGTCACACGACAAGAAATTTGAAAACGAAAAACACCCAACAAGATGAACAAGAGTATAGCACGAAAGGTGGGACTATTCTTCTACCTTCCAACAATTTTTATTTTTATGATTTTCCCACGACAAACTTGGGGGAATATCTACATAGTGACAATTTATTTAATTCTATGCTTGTTTTTCATTTATCTAATATTTGGAAAACGACACAATAAATCAAAAGACTAGTTATAATCCTAATATTTAAGTAAACTGACCTAATGGCTAAATGACCAATACTTCTGCCAACAAAAGGCTTTACGCAAGTTGGGCTTTCAGCAATGGCCCATCAGCTTTGGTGGTGCTAATGAACTTCAGTAATTTGGCTTTAGCTAATAGAGTCTTTAGTGGCCAAGCCAGCAGTAGGATCACGTATTATCCAACCAGCGTAAAGCCACGGACGTTGTCTGTAATTTTTTATGAAAGAAATAGTATCAAAAAAACATAAAATAAAGTTTTATCTGGCTTTATTATTAAGCTGTTTTTCGCTTTTACTTATTGCAACTATTTTATTAAGAGAATTTTTAAATCAATGGAGTAGTAACTATTTATACCCTAAACATTACTTTATACTTGTTACTGGTATTTTGATTTATTTAATGACGGTTTATGTTATATATGCTTATTTGAGAAATGCACCAAGAGTAAAAGTTAATTCAAATTCAATAACATTTAATAATGAAGAATTCTTTTGGTTAGATATAGCACAAATTGAACTTGTAGGTAAGAAAAGATTTCCTTTTTTGGGTAAGTATTATATGGAAGCTACTACTTTGACTTTTAAAAATGGAATTAATAAAGTCATATTTGATGATATGTATTCAAATACTTGGGAGATAAAATCTTTCATAAAGATGGTTGTTATTGATAAGATAGAATTCAGCGAACTTCCCAATTCATCAATCGTCAAGGAGGCTCTCGCATTTGATTTCTTTGATACTTTTAAAGGGAATCAGATTACTTCTTTTAGAGGAATTTGCCTATGGGGATTTATTGGCTTTTTTGCCTTTAAAACTATAATTAGCAAAACACCAGTTAACATTGGAGGTATGCTTTTTATTTTTGTCTTTTCACTATTTTGGTTTATTGCATTTTCTTATCAAATGCACTACTTTCAGGTTTCTGACAATTATTTTCTAGTTCGAAATCATAATTTTATCTGGAGAAAAAAAGCATACAACATTGACGAAATAAAAGAAATTGTATTTGAGACTCAAGGTAAAATGCCTAATTGTTTAAGGGTAATAACTAAAGATTTTAAGAATAATCTTTACCCAGCAGGGACACTTAGGGACAAAAATTGGTTAGACCTAAAGGACAAATTAGAGATACATAAAATCAAAGTTAGAAATGAGTGTATCTAATGAACTACAGACAACAAAAGGCTTTACGCAAGTTGGGCTTTCAGCAATGGCCCATCAGCTTTGGTGTTTCAAATAAGCTTCAGTAATTTGGCTTTAACTAATCGCGTCAGTAGTGGCCAAGCCAGCAGTAGGAACACGGATTATCCAACCAGCGTAAAGCCACGGACGTTGTGCACAATGCTTAAAAGAGCATTCTAAAAATTGCAACGGTTCTTACTCATAAATAATCACTTTTTAAACAAAAATTAAAATTTCAAATTATGAAAAAAATCAGTTTAATCATTATGTTTTTTTTAGCTGCTTACACAACATCATTTGCAATGGCTAATGCAAAAGTTGAAAGCACGCCAAAATCAACCATAGTTAATAATTTTCAAATCAAACAAAATTCAACCATAGAAATACTTTCAGTTAATTTCTATGAAACATTGGCGGGATGTACAGTAACAGTCCGTTTCAAATCTGACAATGTCGACATCACTCTTTCATATTCAGCAGCTACATGTGCAGACGCATGGGCTGGAGTATCAAAAGTTGTCAATAGATTTTTAAAATAAAATTGAGTAGAACCGTTGTATTTTTATTAAGTCTAAAAAAATTAAAAAAATGAAATTAAAATATTCTATTATAGCTATTTTGCTAATTTTCCAGTATTACGAGATATTAGCACAAGTTGGAAGAGTTTCTTATCAACGAATTTTAAATTTAGATTCTGCTAACAATGAAAAAGACACAGTAGGCATTAACTCTGTTTTATTTTTTTCAAATCAGAAATCCTATTATGTTTATAATAGTATAATTACGGAAAAAGAAATACTTGATGCAGGGAAATCAATTTCTACAAATACATACAGCTTACGAAAAGTTGATAATATGGGTGAAGTATTTTACACAGATTTTCAATCAAAAAAAATAAATATTAGAGAGTTTATTCTTTCAAATCCTTTTACAACAATTGAACCTCTTGCGACAATTAAGTGGACAATTTTTTCAAATGAAAAAAAAATAATAAGTAATATAAGTTGCATCAAGGCACAAGCCACTTTCAGAGGAAGACTATATACGGCATGGTTTAGTTTAGATATTCCAATATCCTCTGGTCCTTGGAAATTACAGGGTCTTCCTGGTTTGATTATAGAGACGTATGATGAAAAAAAAGAAGTTATTTTTAGATTTAACTCAATCCAATATCCAATTATTTCAAAATTTGAATTTCCAGAAAAACTGGAAGGACAATTTGTAGAATTCTCTATATATAAAAATATTTGGCAAAGGGAAATAGAAAAAATGAAAACTTTTATAGAATCAACAGCAGAAAAAGGTTCTACAATTGATATTAATATTAAATATTTTCCAATAGAAAAATCTTTTTAATGAGTTTCCTGAAATTTTATATTTTATTATTTGTTCTACTTTTATCGTCAATAAAGAGCATTAGTCAAAACATTTTTACTATTAGTGGTATTGTAACTGATAGCAATCAAAAACCTATTCCGTTTGCTACAATTATTTTAATACAGAATAAGAATAATGAAATAATTAATTATGTATTAACTAATGAAGGGGGTGAATATTCTATAAACTTTACAAATAAGAATAATGACTTGCTACTAAAAGTAAGCTCTCTTGGTTATGAGAATGATTCTATAAATGTATCTATGTCGAAATCTATTTTATATAATTTTATACTAAAATCTAAAATAACGATTTTAAGAGAAGTCATTGTAAAAGCTTCATCATCAAAAGTGATCGCCTCAAATGACACAGTAACTTTTAAAGCAGATGCATACCGTGATAATACCGAAAAAGTAACAGAAGATTTACTAAAAAAGATACCAGGCATTGATGTTTCAAAAGATGGTAGTATCTCTGTTAATGGTAAAAAAATTGAAAAAATTCTTATTGAAGGAGATGACCTTTTTAATAAAAATTATACTCTTCTTTCAAAAAACCTATCCGCAGATTTAATTGACAAAATACAGGTGATAGATAAGTACATAGACAACCCCTTATTAAAAGGAATGGTAAATTCAGATAATAAAGTGCTTAACATAACATTAAAAAATGAAAGAAAAAAAATCCTTTTTGGTAATAGTTCCGTTGGTGCAGGGAACAACAACAGATATGATGCGGCTGCAAACTTTATTTCCTTTTATAAAAAAATTAAAATATTCGTATTTGGTAATTATAATACAATTGGCAAAGACCCAATACCCGAAATAAGTAACAATGTTGAGTTGGAAGAATCGTTTAACAATCAAGAAGCAAGCGAAACATTTGCCAATAATCTTGTTGAAATACAAAGGGCTTTGCCGCAGGATTTTGAAAGAAAGCGAATAAATTTTAATCATTCTAAGCTGGGTTCTCTTTCATTCATAAACAAGCCATCAGATAAAATACAAATAAAAGGTCTTGGATATGTTTTTGGTGATAAAACTCTAATAACTCAAATCAATAATTATAGCTACACCACAAATAGTTCAATCATAAATATTAATGAAACAAATCGTTACCAACAGACACCCTTTTTGTTAAATGGGCATTTTAATTTAAAATATACACCAAAAGAAAATGAACAATTTGATTATACCTTAAGTACAAGATATAGTACATTGAAAACAGGCGCTGACATGATTTCAAATAATGTTGATTTTTTTAATATTGGAAATGATAAAAACTTACTACAAAACCATAAAATAGATTATACAAAACGTATTAACCAGAGGAATGTCCTACTCATTGCTGGTGTCTATTCTAAATTGGACAAAAAACAAGATTTTGACCTACAGCAAAACGTTGCAAGACAATTGCCCTTTACTAATTCATTATTTGCAAACCTATATCAATCTGTTTCTTATCCACAAATTTTAGGCAAACTTTCTACAAAATATATTCATGGGAACAGCAGTAATAATATTTCACTGGAAACAGGCATTTTATTTAAAAAGCAGATGGTTATATCCAGTCTTGATACAATTACTAACCTTAATCAGAAAAACTTAATTCAAGATACTTTTAAAAATAATCTGTCAGTTAGCCAACTAAATTACTTTTTAACACTTTCAAACACAAAGCAGTTATTTCAGAATATAAAATTAACTACAGAACTTTCTGCTAATTATCAAATCGTAAACAGCGATGATAATCGCAATCAATCTTCAACTAGTGCACAAAATTTTCTTTACTATATTCCAAAATTAGGTCTTAAATGGTCAAAAGGAAACAATAGCCTATCTACTACTTATAGCTATAATACAAGGTTGCCAGAAATTACAGACCTCTATACAGGGTTTATATTATCAGACTACAGAACATTTAAAAGAGGTTCAGAAATTTACCGATTGTCAAACACTCATGTTGGGCTTGTTAATTATACTTATGCCAACTGGTCTAAACAAATAATCGTTTACGCAAGCTATATTTATATTGGTGACAGGGGTATTTTAAACAACCAATATTCATTATCTAATAATTACGATTTAATTAGCCGAATAGCACAAATATCAAAGCAACAAACTTCAATATATGCATTAGGAATAGACAAATTCATCCCATTCTTATCTTCTTCATTGAAATTAAAAGAAAATATTACAAAAACAAACTATCAAAATCAAATAAATAATACAGGCAACAGAGAGATAAAATCATTGAGTACAAATACCCAGCTTTCTTTGCGAAGCGCATTGAAAGGTTTTTTTAATTTTAATACTGGTTCAATACTTAATTATTCCAAAAGCAATGTATCCTATATTAACGGAACTACTTCATTTGACAACACCACATTACAAAATTTCATAGACATGAATCTTAAAATATCCAAAAAATGGACAGCTCAAATAAATACCGAGCATTACTATTTTAATTCAATTAAAAATTACAAAAAATCATATTTTTTTATTGACTTTTCAACGCAGTTTAACTTACAGGACAACAAAATTTTATTTACCCTAAGAGGACAGAATTTACTCAATAATAACGTATTTTTAAATACTTCGATTTCTGACTTTTCGATACAGACACAACAATATAATCTGTTACATGCATATTTGCTTTTAGAAATTAACTACAGGTTTTAAACCACTTCATATTTGAATAAAACTTTGACTGACTAACATTGACTCTAAAAATGCACTATGCACAACAAAAGTATTTGCAAAAGCAGGGCTGGACAATGTAACATCAGCTATGTGCAAGCATCAGCAGCGGTTCGGGCTCGACGTCCAATTTTCATCCTTAGTTCATAACTTCAACAACATATTTTCAATTGGGCATTTGTACCGGGCTGGACGAGCAATGAATTCCCTGCCTTCGCAAATACTCGAACGTTGTGTGAAATGCATTATCAATTTCAGTATCACTATATTTTTGTTAGCTTTAGATTGAAAATTATCATAAGTGCCAAATCTCTATATTATTTCTGGTTGTAATGGTGCAGGAAAAACAACTGCATCATTTACGATACTTCCTGAAATGCTTAATTGTAAGGAATTCGTAAATGCTGATGAGATTGCAAAAGGACTTTCTCCTTTCCAACCAGAAAGTGTCTCATTCCAAGCAGGCAGAATTATGCTTGAAAGAATAGAGGAGCTTGTAAATAGCGGTGTTGACTTTGCATTTGAAACAACATTGACAACTCTCTCATATATAAATACTATCAAAATAGCAAGGGAGAAGGGATATTCAATAACATTGCTATTTTTTTGGCTAAATGATGTAGACCTAGCCATTGAACGTGTTAAGATCAGGGTAAGCGAAGGTGGTCACAATATTCCGGAAGAAACAATTCGCAGAAGATATTTTCGAGGGACTAATAACCTAATTAAAAAGTTTATTGAGCTTTGTGATTTCTGGATTATTATAGATAATTCAAGCAAACCATTTAAATTTGTAGCGGAAGGTCAAGTTAATACCCAAATAAAGATTCATGATGAATCAATTTGGCAAATAATTAAAAAACAGAGGGATGAAAAAGACTGAAATTGACATTCAAAATTTTCGTGAACTTCTTCGAAAAGGATTAGACTTGACTTTTAAAAAGCTTCTTACTCAAAAGAAGGCTCAAAATGGGTTCCTTATATTTTCTGAAAAAGGGGAAATCAAAAAAGTAAGTGCAGCAGAAATAAATAATTAACTCTAGCACTTCACACAACAAAAGGCTTTACGCAAGTTGGACTTTCAGCAAAGGCCCATCAGCTTTGGTATTTCAAATGAGCTTCAGTAATTTGGCTTTAAATAATTGAGTCTTTAGTGGCCAAGCCAGCAGTAGGAACACAGATTATCCAACCAGCTTAAAGCCACGGACGTTA
>JAVHPL010000169.1:0-1717 GCA_036170555.1 Sediminibacterium sp.
TTCTAATACGCCTTCATATGCTAATCAGCAAGGACCTACTGCAAGAGCTCATCAAAGAATATTATTTGACACTGATAAATCAAAAGTAGAAGCATATGCTTGGAGTTCGCCGAGTTACAAAGAAGGCAGTCCAAGCGGAGCAAAAACTGCTAAGCCATCTATTGAATTTGATAAAGGACTTTCAATTAATGCTAATGGAGATAATAAGACATTTGAATTTGGGACACACTCTGCTGCAGCCAATCCGAAAACACCATCTGCATTAACTCCAAATATTGATGTATTTTCTGATTTTTCCATAACTGAAAATAAAAAGGCAGGTACGTTATCGGTAAGTGGTAAACTTACTGGAGATAACTTTCCAAGCACAGAAGCATTTATTAGTGACCCAAGTGGACAAAATCTTTTCATAGGTGTTGGACAAATAGGTAAAGATGTTGGAAGGAATACAGGGCCTTTTACTGAATTGGGAGGGGAAAATAAAGACAATCCAATTACGAGTTTCAATTTTACAATCACTACAGATAAGAAAGGAAATTTTACGGGTGTTCAGGTAGGAGATAACAAGTACACAATGGATGAATGGAATAAGCAATTTTTAAAGAAACCAACCCAGCAACAATAGACTATGAAATTTTATATTCTTTACATAATAACATCCCTTTTAACAGCATGGATAATTTTGGTATTGCTTGGAGTATCAGCGGGCTTTGCAAATTTTATTCCTGTGATTGCATTAGTCGGCTCACTACTTTTATTTGCGGTTGCTACACCTATTATGCTTTATAATAACCGGCTTGGCCTAATACTTGGCCTAATCTTTTTGTTAATGATACTGCCATATACTATTGGTTTTGCCAAATCGGGTTTAGAAGATGGGGTTTTTAATTGGGGAGTTATCCTCTCATTTTTGCCAGCATTACTTACATTACTTGCTGCATACCTATCGGTTAAATATATTTTTTTTCAGCCCGGGATTATTTTAGGTTTACCAACAAGTTCTACTGCGAAAACTCTTTTATCTTCTATTCCTATTGCAATAACTCTACTTTATTTTATATTCTATGGAAAGGAATGGTTTTAAATCATCTGCACTACACAAAAGATAAATAACAACAAAGTCCCATAGGCGCAGGAGTGCATTAAGCGAACGAAAGCTACTACCAGGCGCTGGAATGAGGTGTAGGTTTGTGAGTTGGGTTTCCAGTGCCGGGCGTTATTAAATGAAACAAGATTTGTAAAGCATCAGTTATAAAAATCTGAATAAATCCAATGTTGATAACAATAAAAAGATCAGCGGCATTACTTACAATTATCTCAACCTTCCTTCCGTAATAACGGTAACAGGTAAAGGAAACATTACCTACACTTATGATGCAGCAGGAAATAAGCTCACGAAAGTTACTGCAGATAATAGCACATCAGGAAAAACGATTACCACCACTACCAGGTACCTCAATGGCTTCATATATGAATGTAAAACCACGGCGCCTGCGGATGCCAATAACCCTGATTATGCAGATAAGTTACAATTTTTAGGTCACGAAGAAGGAAGGATACGTGCATTGTATGATAATGCCACAACCCCAATGGTCATTACAGGTTATGCGTATGATTATTTTGCCTCCGTGGTTGGTTTGTACTAAAACATCTTACTTTCCAAGGTCGGTGTCCTCACCGACCTGTAGCAAAATGAATTAACTTACCAAAAAAATGC
>JAVHPL010000170.1:0-9804 GCA_036170555.1 Sediminibacterium sp.
GTCGTATCAATGAACCCCCTTGTTTGCAGATTCGCACTTTACCTCTTATACTACTGCCACTGCTATATTCTTTGGGGCGCAGAAGGAACATTTATTGTTGTGGCAGCAATCTTGTATGAAAAGAAAAAGACAACTAAACTAAATTAAGAGCAAATTAATATAATTGAAAAAGTAGGGAGCTATAATTATGAAATTTAAAGATAAATACAATATTGGGCCAGGCTTTGAGGATTTATTTTCTTTTAAAAATAAAGAAGAAGAGCTAGAGCACGAGGCTAAGATGATCATGTTTCGCTTTTTAAGCGAGTTAGATAAAGTATTCGCTGAAAAGCCAATTCGTAAAAAAGATTTAGCAGCAGCAATTAAAACATCTGCTAGTTTTATCACACAATTGTATCAAGGCAACAAGCTCGTTAATTTATTAACCTTAGTTTATTGCTTCTTCAGACAATTCTGATATACGCCAGCTTGTTTCCGAATATCAATTAGATATTGATTTCGCAATTATTCCTGAGAACGAAAACACAAGGGTTTTCATTAAAGCTTCGGTTAATCAAGTAGAAAATGAAATTCCTGGTTATTCAATTTTTGCAGAAGGAGTTGCGGTTTTTAATTTATCAGAAAAAGTAACTCTATCAGAGGAAGATAAACATGGGTTATTACAATATTCTGCTGTATCAATTGCTTTAAATAGTTTAAGAGGGTTTATTTCATCTCTCACCTATAATCACTATTTTTAATCAATGAGCAAGCTTTTTAAGTACATCGACCTTCAGCAAGGGGAGGAGGAGAAGTCTAAAGTGTTAAAAGATGTAATTAGTAATACATCTTTCAGGGGTTCTAATCTTTGGATTCTGGCTTGCGCAATTGTAATAGCATCTGTTGGGTTGAATGTGAATTCTACTGCAGTAATCATTGGTGCGATGCTCATCTCTCCTTTAATGGGGCCAATTATGGGTGCTGGTTTCGCGTTGGGTACCTACGATTTTGATTTGCTAAAAAAGTCGGGCAAGAATTTGCTCATCGCAACGGTAGTTAGTCTTACCGTTTCTACCTTGTATTTTTTCATCAGCCCTTTTAAAGATGTTCAGAGTGAACTATTGGCCCGAACTTCTCCCAATATTTACGATGTACTCATTGCTTTTTTTGGTGGGTTGGTTGGGGTGATTGCCATCACTAGAGTTGAAAAAGGAAATCCCATTCCTGGGGTTGCTATTGCTACTGCGCTGATGCCGCCCTTATGTACTGCAGGATACGGATTGGCCATGGGCAATTACCTATTTTTTGCTGGTGCCTTGTTTCTCTATCTGATCAATTGTTTTTTTATCTGCATCGCTACGTTTATTATGGTGAAGTACCAAAAATATCCGTTGGCCAATGAAATACATACCAAAAAAGAAAAACAAATTCGGTATGGAATTAGCCTGCTGATTGTTTTAATGATTGTTCCCAGTATTTTTTTTGCTTACCAAATGATTCGAGAAAAAAAATACAAACAACAAGTTGATCAATACGTAAAATCGGAGTTTACCGAAAAAGGGTATACGGTAATCTATAAAAAATTAAATCTTTTTGTAGACTCTCCTCGGCTGGATCTGGCATTTTTAACTAATCGCTTTAGTGATAGTGAAATGGCTGTATTGGTAAGTAAATTGGCTAATTACAATATAGAACATACCAAACTAAAGATCATTCAAAATTCAACCAATCTAAAGAGTGAAATTCTCAAAGAAATAAAAAACAATTCCGGGGCCGACCAGCGCGATTTAAATATCCTTACCCTTCAGAAAAAATTGGATACCTATGAATCCAATGCCATTGAAGTTAAAAATGAAATGGCCATCCTGTTTCCTCAGATACAATTTATTTCACTGGCCAATCATGAAACCAATGTAGATTCTGTAGGCACTTTATTGGTACCTGTTTTATTGTATCATCCTTTAACAGCCATTGAAGACTCCGAATTGGAAAAACTAACCAATTGGCTAAAACAAAAGTTGCATGCCGATAAGGTAGAATTATTCGAGAAAAAATAAATTATTACACCCTTTAGGGTATATTTTCTATTTTTTTAACTAAAATACACCCTAAAAGGTATAAATTTTAATAATATTACTTAATTTGTACCCTAAAAGGTATAAAGTGAAGCTAACCAATTTTGTAAAAGAGAAGCGAAAAGCAGTAAACCTAACTCAACCTGAGTTAGCAAGTAAGGCAGGTGTGGGCTTACGCTTTGTTCGGGAATTAGAACAAGGAAAGGAAACTTTGCGCATAGATAAAGTAAACCAAGTGCTCGGCTTATTTGGGTACGAAGTAGGCCCTGTTCCTGCAAAAAAAGTAAGTGAATTATGAGAAAGGCACTCATTAAAATAAACGGGCAAATTGCAGGTTGGCTTACTCAAGATGATCAAGGCTATCATTTTAAATATGCTAAAGAGTATTTAAATAAATCGAATGCAAAACCGGTTAGTTTAACGCTGCCCTTACAAGAAGCTGTTTATACCGCTAATGTGTTATTTCCATTTTTTGATGGGTTAATTCCAGAAGGTTGGTTATTAGATATTGCTAAAAAAAATTGGAAATTAAATCCTAGAGACCGAATGGGATTGCTATTGGCTTGCTGTAAAGATTGCATTGGTGCAGTTAGTGTAGAATCAATAAATGAGGAGAATACGCCATGAAAAGATGTTTATTTTGCTACCAACATTTGGCCGAAAATGAAGTAGATTTTCACGGCACCTGCTCAAAAAAAATATTTGGGTCATTAATACCCCCTGTATTGCCATACTCCGAAGCCGATCTAGAGCCGTTGGCAAATGAAGTAATACAAAGTCAAACAGCAGTTACAGGGGTTCAGGCTAAATTATCCCTACATATAACAGGCAATAACACAGAAAAAACGAACATAAGATTTACTATCGTTGGGCCTTGGGGTGGTTATATATTAAAGCCACCCACCGCATTGTATGCTCAATTACCAGAAGTAGAAGACCTAACCATGCATTTAGCCAGTGTAGCAAAAATTAAAACTGCCCCGCATAGTTTAATTCGGTTAACATCAGGACATTTAGCTTACATCACTAAACGGATAGACAGGGTAAAAAAAGGCAAACTTGCTATGGAAGATATGTGCCAATTAACCAATCGGCTTACCAAAGATAAATACCAAGGTAGCTATGAACAAATTGCCAAAGCCATTCAACTGTATTCTGCCACTGCTGGATTAGATGTGGTGAATTTCTTTGAGTTGGTATTGTTTTCTTTTTTAACAGGAAACGCAGATATGCATCTGAAAAACTTTTCTTTATTAGAGCAACCAACATTAGGTATGGTATTATCACCAGCTTATGATTTAGTAAATACTGCTTTGGTAAATCCCGCTGATGAAGAAGAGTTGGCTTTAAATTTAAATGGTAAAAAGAAAAAGCTTAAAAGGCAAGATTTTATAGCTGCTATGAATACGTTGAAAATTGAAAATAAGCAACAAGAAAATATTTTCGCTAAAATGGAAAAGGCAACACCCAAATGGATAGAGCTAATCAACAATAGTTTTTTAAGAACTGAATATAAAAAACAATACAAGCATTTGCTATTAGAAAGATTCGAGAGAATTTACAAGTAGATGGAAATAGCTCATCTGCCTCAACCCCATATAATCCAGTATCCCAATATCCCCCCAGTTTCCTTAATTTTGCGCTTCCATGAAGGCAAAAACACTCCACAAAGACAAAGTAAATATCATTACCCTCGGTTGTAGCAAAAACCTGGTAGATAGTGAGGTATTAAGCGGGCAGCTTGCTGCCAATGATATTGCTGTAGTGCACGAGAACACCAAATTAGATCACAATATTGTGGTAGTAAATACTTGTGGTTTTATAGACAAAGCCAAAGAGGAGAGTATCAATACTATTTTAGATCAATTAGAACTTAAACGCAGGGGTAAACTAGATAAAGTATATGTTACAGGCTGTTTAAGTGAGCGTTACCGTGGAGATTTAGAAGCCGAAATGCCCGAAGTAGATGCCTGGTTTGGTACACTAGAATTGCCCCTGATTTTAAAACAATTCGAAGCAGATTATAAGGCCGAACTTTTGGGTGAGCGCATGCTCAGCACGCCCAAACATTACGCTTACCTAAAAATTAGTGAGGGCTGCAACCGTACCTGTTCTTTCTGTGCCATTCCGCTCATGCGCGGCAAGCATGTTAGCCGCACCATCGAATCCTTGGTAGAAGAAGCAACAACCTTGGTAAAAAAAGGCGTGAAAGAAATCATGCTGATTGCACAAGAGCTTACGTATTATGGCTTAGATATTTACAAAGAAAGAACCCTGCCTAAATTATTAAACGCCTTAGCAGATATTAAAGGCTTGGAATGGATTCGTTTGCACTATGCATACCCTAGTAAATTTCCGTTGGAGATTTTAGATGTAATGCGCGAACGCGATAATATTTGCAAATACCTAGATATGCCTTTGCAACACGCCAGCAACAATATGCTGGATGCCATGCACCGCAATATCACCCGCGAAGAAATGGGTGTGCTAATAAAACAAATTCGGGAAAAAGTGCCGGGCATTTGTATTCGTACCACATTGATTGCAGGCTTTCCTGGTGAAACAGAAGCCGATGTAGAAGAGCTAAAAGATTTCTTAAAAGAACATCGCTTTGATAGGGTAGGCATCTTCAGTTATAGCCACGAAGAAAATACCAGTGCCCATGCTTTAGAAGACAATATTCCTGCCGAAGTAAAAGCCGAGCGTGCACAATCTATTATGGAAGTGCAGCAAGAAATTTCCTACGAAAAAAATCAGGAAAAAATAGGGCAGGTGCTTAAAGTACTTATTGATAAAAAAGAAGCTGGCAGGTATTTAGGCCGCACCGAATTTGACAGCGTAGAAGTAGACAATGAAGTAGTGATTCACTCTACCAAAAAACTACCTATTGGTGAATTTGTAAACGTAAAAATTACCAAGGCCTTTGATTACGATTTAGAAGGTGAAGTAGTATAAAATAAATTCAGTGTCTGCGTTAGTGGTTGCTTTATAATTTAAAGCCCACCGTTAACATTACACTACCTCTGCTTCCTGTTTGCCTAGCAAATGTATTGGCCTTATCATTTAGCAAATAAGGAAATACCACATCCTTATTCATAATATGCGAATAAGTAAGGTCAATAAATATGCCTTTATCTCTATATCCTAATCCTCCAGAAGCTATGACCCTACTGGCTTTTAGCAACTGGTCTGCATAAGGGCTTCCATAATAAGCTCCACCTAATCTAAACATGATGGTATTGAATTTTAACTCTCCCCCCAGCTTTGCATTGATATTGCCTCTGTAAATGTCTTTGATGGTTTCGTTTATTGAATTATAATAATTTACCAAAGTAATGTCACTTGCATTTTCTGTTGTAGCACTTATTCTTGCTCCTTTATAATTTACATACTCTATATCTGCACTAATAAATCCCTTTTGTAAACGGGTATCACTTATTTCTCGTATTACATAACTAGCACTGGCAATCATTCTCCAAGGAGTGATTACACTGTATTTTGTTACTCCTTCATTTCCGTTGTTCAATGCATCACTGCTTTCTGTTTTTATGCCTGCATACGATTCGGTATTAGCAGTTATGGAAGATCGTATACGATCGGTAAAACTCATGAACTGTGGCGTGTGAAAGGCAAAACCCAATCGGATAAATTCCTGAGGTTTATAAATTATTCCCAATTTACCGCCAATTCCAGTTCCACTAGAACTAAATGTTTCTCTGTATTCAAAAGAATTAAAACTATTGCTTACATTATTGGTAGGGTCTTGCTCACTATATACTAGGTTTCTAAAATATTGTATGATGGGTATGGTTACACTAGCTCCTACGTATAATTGATCATTCATATTTCCTGCTGTTCCAATGGCTATTTCATTGTATCCCCCTGTGGTAGTTGAATTGTAAAATTGATTTACACCAGTAGAAATAGGTACCAAGCTTTGATAGCCTGCAACAGAACCACCAATACCTCTAATGGTATCTACTAAAAAAGTTCTAAAAGCCAAAGAAGATCCAAAAATATAATTACTCAATGCAGCATTGGTGTCTGCACGGTCCTTGGTTAATTCTTCTAAATATTTTTCTGTGAATGAACTAAAATTATTCAGACCACTATATTGTACTCGGTTATTGTAATTGGTCAATTGATTTACAGAAATGGCTATTGCAGAACTTGTCCATTTACTTTTTCCTTTAGTACTTCCTGCAAATACAATTCCCGTAGTACCATACCCCATATTGCTTTTGTTTACAACAGTATCGGTATTTCTGTAATTGAATTTATTTCTATTCAGTAAATATCCGGGTGATAAAACAATTTCACTAGTCTTATAAAATCCAAGGCCAGCAGGGTTTACATGGTTTGCACTGATATCTCCTCCTAATGATCCCATGGCTCCACCAACGGCCATATGCCTTGCCGTACCATTTTGGGTAAACCATGCAGTACGCAAAGCCTCTTCTGGTGTTTGTGCAAATAAGCTAATGCTGCTGCTAACAAAAAGTATAGTAAATATTTTTTTCATAATTTAGGGTATAGTATTCCTTCTGATGTATGCACATCATGAAAAAAAATTGATTGTGTGGACTTAATTTCCTCTGCCGCCTCTTCCTGTTTTAGCGCTGCTGCCCGTGCTTTTAAATCCACCGCTGCTTCCTCCTGCAGAACTACTTGTTGAAGGGGTATTATTAGTTGGAGAACTAAATGTTCTTGCAGGACGATCATAGTTTCCATTACTTCCATTGGAAGATGGAGCAGTAAATACTTTTCGTACTAGGTTACCAAAATTGTTGTTCCCACCAGATGTTCCTGGGGTACTCCATTTGTTATTACTAGTATTATTGTTAGAAGTATTATAAGTTCTGTTTTTATAAGCGCCCAAGTTAGATCCTGAAGTATATGTAGCAGGAATTGCTTTAGGGGCCGAGTAAGCTAATAAGGTATATATTGGGTTATTCCATCCTAATCTATTTCCATAAATACCATTACTATATCCCCATGTATTCCATGCATTAAATCCACTACCAATTCCCCAAGAATTATTCCAACCAATATTCCATGGATTATTAATAATAGAAAAACCTGGATGATTAAATCCATAGTCATAACCGTAATTGCTAGGAAAGCTATAACGCATATCATTCCAATAACTAAAATTATCTATACTGCTCCACTGGTTTCTATTGGCTACTTTCATTCTAAGGTAGCGGTCATCTGCGGTTTTTACATATTCTTCGTATCGTTCTTCCGCATCTTCATTTTTTACTTGGCGAGTATCAACATCTCTACCTTGCGCATAATAAAGGTCATCTGGTGTTTGGCCTTGCTGATAAACTGCACTACAACCACTTAGTAGGGTTGCTGCGATGAATGTACTTAATAAAATCTGTTTCATAATAACTGCATTTGGGTTTGCAACCAATGATGAGTGAAGTTACATACATTTGCGTGCTGTTAACTTCCGTTTATATAATTACAAATTGTATGCCAACTAACAGTTGTTAGCAGGTTTTTGTTAAAACAAATGAAATTAGTATATGGGCAAAGGGATTGCATCTAGAGAACAAGACTATTCTCAGTGGTATAATGATTTGGTTATCAAAGGAAATTTAGCCGATTATAGCGCGGTAAGGGGTTGTATGGTTATTAAACCCTACGGTTTTGCTCTTTGGGAAAATATGCGCGATGTGTTAGACAATATGTTTAAAGAAACTGGTCATCAAAATGCCTATTTCCCGCTCTTTGTTCCAAAAAGTTTGTTTGAAGCAGAAGAAAAAAATGCAGAAGGTTTTGCCAAAGAATGTGCGGTAGTTACACACTATCGTTTAAAATCCGATCCTAATAATAAAGGTAAATTAATAGTTGATCCTGAAGCTAAATTAGAAGAAGAACTCATCGTTCGCCCTACCAGTGAAGCCATTATTTGGAATACCTATAAAGGTTGGATTCAATCTTATCGTGATCTTCCTTTGCTCATTAATCAGTGGGCCAATGTGGTTCGTTGGGAAATGCGTACGCGTTTATTTTTACGTACTGCAGAATTTTTATGGCAAGAAGGGCATACAGCCCATGCTACTGAGCAAGAAGCGGTAGAAGAAACACGCAGGATGCTAGATGTATATGCCGATTTTGCAGAAAATTGGATGGCATTGCCAGTAATCAAAGGCGTAAAATCTCCCAATGAACGTTTTGCTGGTGCAGAAGATACCTATTGTATTGAAGCCCTCATGCAAGATGGGAAAGCTTTACAAGCAGGTACCTCGCATTTCTTAGGACAAAATTTTGCCAAAGCCTTTGATGTTAAATTCAGTGATAAAAACAATAAACTAGAATATGTATGGGCCACTAGTTGGGGTGTTAGTACCCGCTTAATTGGTGGATTGGTAATGGCACATAGTGATGATGATGGATTAATTCTTCCTCCTCGTATTGCACCTATACAAGTAGTGATTGTTCCTATTTATAAAGGAGATGAACAAAAAGCCATGATTGGTAATGTGGTAAATGGCATTGTTGCTAAATTAAAAGCATTGGGCATTTCTGTTAAATACGATGATAGCGATAACCAGCGCCCTGGTTGGAAATTTGCCGAATACGAAATGAAAGGGGTACCAGTAAGAGTAGCGGTTGGTGCAAGGGATTTAGAAAATAACGTTATTGAAATTGCACGTAGAGATACCAAAGAAAAAACTACGGTTAGTATTGAAGGTGTTGAAATTTATATAAAGCAATTGCTAGAAGATATTCAAACACAAATGTTCAACAAAGCAAAAGCGTTTAGAGATGAACGCATTACGGTTGCCAATACTTGGGAAGAGTTTATTCATATTTTAGATACCAAGGCTGGTTTTGTTTCTGCCCATTGGGATGGAACTGCAGAAACAGAAGATAAAATTAAAGAACTGGCCAAAGCTACCATACGTTGTATTCCTTTAGATAATCCATTAGAAGAAGGTGCTTGTATTTTAACGGGTAATAAATCTACGCAACGTGTATTGTTTGCAAGGGCTTATTAATGTATGAAACAAAAAGAAATTCATCCTGCTCTGCAGCCTTATTTAGAGGGTAAATATATTTTAATTGATAAGCCACTCACTTGGACTTCTTTTGATGTGGTGCGCAAAATTCGCAACCTCACGCGAATTATGAAAGTAGGGCATGCGGGTACACTAGATCCTTTGGCAACTGGCTTACTTATTGTATGCACTGGTAAGTTTACTAAAAAGATTAATGAGTATATGGGAATGGAAAAAGAGTACACGGGTAGTTTTACCTTGGGTGCTACTACACCCACTTACGATTTAGAAAGCGAACCCACTGAGCACAAATCCTATGATCATCTTACGCCTGAAATAATTCACGCAGCAACGGCCCAATTTACCGGCTTGATTATGCAAGTGCCGCCTGCGCATTCGGCCATTAAGCAGGATGGTAAACCCGTGTATTTGGCTGCCCGTAAAGGATTAGATGTAGTGATGGAGCCTCGCCCTGTTACAATTCATCATTTTAGTATTGAAGCTATTGAGCTTCCCATTGTGCATTTTAAAGTGGTCTGTTCAACAGGAACTTATATTAGAAGCTTAGCACATGATTTTGGTAAAGCATTGGGTGTTGGTGCATATATGAGTAGCTTACGAAGAACCCGCATTGGAGAATTCAATGTAGATGATGCACAATCCATGCAGGCGTTTGAAGAAACGATTAATGAGCTGAAAAATAAATTGCCCGAGTAAATCGCTATCCCAAGTAAATC
>JAVHPL010000170.1:9904-31578 GCA_036170555.1 Sediminibacterium sp.
AGTAAATCGCTATCCCAAGTAAATCGCTATCCCAAGTAAATCGCCTGATTTACTTGATTGATTTACTCGCCTTAATAATTGAGCAAATAATTAGAACGGCAACCCAATTCCCAACTGCAGCGCAAAGTTCGGAATCTTCACTCCGTTTGCCCTTGTATCGGTCCATTCAAAATTTTTCACACTCATCCATCCTCCATTGGCTACTCTCAATGGGTCTTTTAATTTGTAAGCAAAATCTAAACGGATTAAAAAATAAGACATATCAAAACGCAACCCTGTTCCCAAACCAATAGCTAAATCTTTCCCCAAATTACTAAATGAAAAAATGGTAGCAGGATCGGTTACTAATGACTTTTTAATATTCCAGATATTTCCTATATCGGTATAAATGGCACTGCCTATTTTTAAACTTCCAAAACTAGCAATAGTAAAACGATATTCTACATTCACTTCTAATTGCATATCTCCATAACGATCTCTAAATGCATTACTCGTTGTATCTTTTTCTGCTTGTGCCGAACCGCCTAGTCCTAATTGACGCAGGGTCCAAGCGCGCATACTATTGGGGCCTCCTGCAGAAAACTGCTTAAAGAATGGAAGGGTAATTCCTATTGTTGTATCGTTACTATAGTTATAACCAATACCTCCATAAGCCCTAAAAGCTAATTCTGATTTAGTTTTTTTAATTGAATGTCTGTATTCGTTTTCTACTTTTAAATATCGGTAAATATTACCTTTTAAGGCAGGGATTAAACCAAATATTGCACCTGCATCTTCTACACCAAAACGATAATAATTACTATTATTAGGATTTCTTTTGCTAATGGTTGTTCTATTAATAGAGAATGTTTGGCTTAGTATATTCCCTTCATTAAAGGAGGTTTTTAAGAATGGATTTTTTTCAATCAATTTAGCCAATGAATCTAATTTTTCTAATGTATTAATTTCAATATTTAAAGGCTTATAAGAATATATATTGTTTCCTTTTTTCCATTCATAACCCCAACTGGTAACAACTGATCTTAATTTATAAAAAGTTCTTCTGTCTATATATCCAGCATTTAATGCCAAGAGTGTTCTTCTATTTTCCAACACTTCCAGTTTTTTAATACCAAAGGGTTGAATAATTCTAGGAAATATATACGTATGTCCTGCATTTACTAAAAATGATTGAATTAAATTATTAGGGGATGATGTACTGTTTAAAAAATTAAATTCTACTCCAGTTCTAAATGTAGTAATTCCTTGTATAGCTCTTTTTGAAACATTTCTATTGATGTATGAAAAATTGGTAGATATTCCTAATAAACTACCCGAGCTAATGACTCCTGAATTTCTACTTCCCTCTAAATCTATTGTATAACTTTGTTTTAGGGAAGGTGTCATAAAAAAATAATAATCCAAACTGTCTTTACCTCGTATTACGGGTTTGAGGTCTACATTTTGCCAAACACCTAATTGACTTAAACTATTAACCGATTTAAAATACGCCGTTTCATTATATAAATCACCTCTTTTAAAATAGGTATTTTCTTTAAGGGGTTTATAAATAATAATCCCTTTTTTATAGCGCATAACAGCCTCACCTTGTTTGTATTCCTTAAAATTATGAAGCAACATCACCGAATCGGGAATCTCTGTAATTTTCATTTCTGGATAATAATAAATTCTCCCAATTTTATATTGAAAAAGCCGTGAACTATCTATTACTTGCTTGCGCATGATGGTTATATCCCATGTAGGATTTTCTTTTTTAGCTTTTGCAACACTTGCTAATAGTTTAGCTTGTTCAAATGGATCTAATGTTAATTGTAATAGTTGAGGGTTAGTTGAATCTATATATGCATAAATGTCTTCTCTGGTAAATTTTAAATAGCCATTTCTTCTATACAAGTTTACCAATCTATCTAGTTCATTACTTATAATCTGTTTAGAGTAAGGCTTACCATGCACCAATTCTGTATTCTTTTTTGCTAAATCGGTAATTTGCTGCAACGTTGAATCTTTCAACTCAAATATTACTGTATCAATAGTGATATTTTTTCCTGTAATAATATCCATATTAATGAAAGTTCTTATTTGATTTTTTACCGTGTCTATATGGTATTGTTTTTTTAAACTTGCATAATAGTATCCTTGCGAATTCAAGTATGCGTTCATTGCTTGAATGGTTTGACTAAATTTACTACTATCAAAAGCTGCGGGGTGCTTAATTTTGTAGAAAAACCCGATGATTTGTACTTTTCTAACTTTTAAGCTATCGTCCCAGTAATTATCCAATTGATTTAGTAACCGTTTTTTCTCATCTTTGGATATATTACCAATAATATTGATCTTGTTCTGATACACAAAAGCGCGCCCTTTTGGATAGTTCCTAACAAAAGTTCTTTTTTGTTCGGAACAAGCAGAAGAGATTATCATGATTAGTAATAACCAAGAAACTATATTTATTACCGGCCTGTTCAAGGTCAAATTCATAGTAGATGTTAAGCAAGAATGAGGCCAAATATATTCAATCTTTATTCCATAAAAAACAAAGACAAGAACTTGGCCTTTTTGTTGCCGAAGGTGTTAAGCTGGTAGAAGAATTATTGAACAGTAATTTGGTTGTTAAAAAAATATATGCAACCCCCGAATGGGAACTTCGTATACATAAAAATATAGATATATCAAGGGTTACAGCCAATGAACTCCAAAAAATTAGTGGCTTGCAAACTGCCAATAAAGTATTAGCCATAGCAGAACAACCTATTTTACCTCAAATTAAATTGAGTAAAAATAAATGGATATTGGCTTTGGATGGAATTCAGGATCCAGGAAATATGGGTACTTTAATTAGAATTGCCGATTGGTTTGGAATTGATACCATTGTAGCTAGCGAAGATTCTGTAGACGCTTTTAATCCTAAAGTAGTGCAAAGTACCATGGGTGGATTTACTAGAGTAAATGTGCATTATACCCCAATTGACGATTTTTTACTAGCTGCTAAATTGCCTGTGTATGGGGCTTTATTAACTGGTAAATCTGTATATACAGTACCTCCCTTGAGTCAAGGCATTTTATTAATAGGGAATGAATCTAAAGGAATTCATCCCCAACTCTTGCCTTTCATTACCCATCCAGTTAGTATACCTAAAATAGGGGGGGCTGAATCTTTAAATGCAGCCATTGCAGCAGGAATTCTTATTTCACATGTTATGCTACATTAATTATCTAAACTGAATAGCTTGAATAGGATTAATTTTTTTTACCAAAAATGTGGGGATAATTAATACGATATAGCATAATAAAAAAGTACTTGCACAAACAGTACCTATCTGCCACCAAATAATTTTCACTGGAGCTTCTCTTACATAATAAGCGGTTTCATCTAATGTAATAAAACCAGTATATTGTTGAAGTAATACAATGCCTGTACCTGCAATAAAACCTATTCCTATTCCAATTGCAGCAATAGCAGTAGCATAGTACAAGAATAACTTCATTATTTTCCCATCTGAGGCACCCAATGATTTTAAAATACCAATCATTTGTGTTCTTTCTAAAATAAGAATTAATAAACAGGTGATTAAATTAATAATTGCTACTACTGCCATGATAATAAATATTACATTTCTATTTACATCTTGAATATTTAGCCAATCAAAAATATTGGGATAAACCGATTGTATGGTTCTACTCATCCACTGTGAGGGAAGTACATTTAATAAAACTGTATTGATAGAATCTGCTAATGGGTATTGTTGTATAAATACTTCGTAACCACCTATTTGATTGGGTGTCCAGTTATTTATTCTTCTTATTAATCTTAAATCTCCTATTACAAAAAGTTTATCATATTCTTCTATACCCGTTTTATATATGCCTACTACTTTTAGTTTTCTATAGGTTCTACTTTCATCTTCATTACTAATAAAATATAGTTGAATGGTATCTTGTAATTTTATTTGTAATAAAGTGCAAAGCTGCTGCGATAAAATAATCTCCTTCGAATAGGCACTATCATTAAATGATATCCATCTGCCTTCTATCATCAAATTAGATAGTAGAGTAGTATCGTAATCAGCTTCAATGCCTTTTAATAAAACACCCTCAATATTTTTACTTTTTTCAATAACACCAGACTTGGTTGCAAATGCTTGAACCTGTTTAATTCCTGGAGTAGATTGTATGGTTAAATAAACAGAATCATTTTTAGCTATAGGAACTTCCTCTGCTACCATAGATTTATCTGGCTCATAATGTTGTACCCTTATATGTCCCCAAAAGCTATATACTTTTGCTGCTACCGTTTCTTGAAATCCATTAACAAAACATAAAGTAACAACCATGGCGGCTACCCCTAATGCAGTGGCCCCAACCGATAATCTTATAATAAAACGGGAAAATGACTGCTGTTTGCTTAATGCCAGTCTTTTTGCAATAAATAGGGCTAGGTTCAATTGGAACAATTTTTGACTATTTCAAAACTACACCGCTAAGCCCAATAGAACAAAAGCAATTGAAAAAACAGGTTTTTTTGTAAGTTTATCATGTATATGAAATTATTGATCGTTTTTTTTTCATTCATTTTTATCCCAATACTACTTGCAGCACAGGTTTTACCCGACAAAGTATATAGTAGTACGGTAAAAACAATCAAATTATTTCCTCAAAATAACCAATTGGCATTACCCATTATTGGGTTAGGTTCTGCCGATCAATTAGAATTGCATTTTGATGATCTTGTATCCAATGCAAAAAACTATTTTTATACCTATCAACTTTGCAATGCTGATTGGTCCGAAGCACAATGGAGCCCATTTGATTATATCAGGGGATTTCAACAAAATAGAATTGGTCAATATAGAATCTCTTCGCTTGCACAAACCCAATATGTACACTATCAAGCCTTATTACCCGAAAGAAATGCAATACCTTCTCGCAGTGGTAATTACTTGCTGAAGGTTTATTTAAATGGAGATCCTCAAAATGTAGTTTTTACAAAACGATTTTATGTTGTAGATAAGCAAACAAATATTGGAGCTAGTTTTAGGCAGCCCTTTGATATGCAATTAAGCAGAACCCATCAAAAAATACAATTGGTGGTAAATGCGCCTCAATTTAATATGATCAATCCTCAACAGTTTTCTGCTTTCATTTTACAAAATGGACGATGGGATAATGCTACTAAAAATTTGCAACCCACTTTTATTAAAGGCAATACCTTGGAGTTTAATGCTGAGCAAGATTGTATTTTTTCTGCTGGGAAAGAATTTAGATGGATTGATTTGCAAAGTTTTCGTTTTGAATCTGACAGGATAGATCAAGTAGATCGAAAAGAGAAGCCTTTTAAAATATATGTTAAACCAGATAAGGTAAGAGCTAGTTTACCATATCTCTATTATAGGGATAGAAATGGGTTTAGTGAAATCATGAATACCGATTTTGTAAACCCTTGGTGGCAATCGGATTATGCCGAAGTTGAATTTAGTTTTACTCCAGAGCGGGGGCAGGATTTTGATGGTAAGAATATTTATTTAGTAGGCGAGCTTACCGGAAATCAAATAGGAGATACTTCTATAATGCAATATGATGGTATAAAGGGAGTTTACACAAAAAAATTGTTGCTAAAACAGGGGTATTATAGTTATACATATACAACTAAAGATGCCAATCATAACCAATCCATTGCTGATCCTGCATTTACGGAGGGTAATTACTGGGAAACAGAAAATGAGTATACTATTTTAATTTATTATCGTGCATTTGGTGGTAGGCACGATGAATTGGTAGGATATTCTTTACTAAATAGTTATCAAAATAGGGCTAGATTTTAATGCTAAATTATTTTTAACAATAGTTTTAAACGCTGCTTTACCGTCCATTTTTATTGAAATATCCTTGAAATGCTTTGTTAAAATGGCTAATTGTGGTTTGGAGTTAGTTTAAATTAGGAATAAGACTTCAATATCCTTAACTTTGCACTTTATTAATTTTTATCAATTTACAATGGACACACAAATTCAAGGAACTGTAAAGTTCTTTAACGAAGAAAAAGGTTTTGGATTTATTAAGCATGATGATTCCAACAAAGAAACTTTTGTACATGCGAATGGTTTGATCGATCAGATCGAAGCGAACGACAAAGTGATTTTTGACGTACAAGAGGGACGCAAAGGATTGAATGCAGTTAACGTTAAGCGTTTAAGTTAAGTTCAACTTTCATACCTTACCTAAGGCCATCAGCTTCCAGTTGATGGCCTTATTTTTTATTCAAGTATATTTGAAGATTATTTTTCAATATGGGAAGTTTATTATATCAGTTGGCTCAAGCCAAAGCATTTATTGAAACTAAAGTAACATCAACTGCAAGTATTGGTATTGTATTAGGCAGTGGGTTAGGCAATTTGGCCAATGTAATTAAAACCGAAATAGCCATACCATATTCATCTATTCCACATTTTCCTATTAGTACCGTTCAAGGGCATAATGGTCAATTAATTTTGGGTGAACTAAATGGTATTAAAGTATGGGTAATGCAGGGCCGATTTCATTTTTATGAAGGATATACTGCGCAACAAGTTGCCTTCCCTATTAGGGTATTGCACATGCTTGGCGTAAAAACATTGCTATTATCTAACGCGGCAGGAGGAGTAAATACTCGTTTCAAAGTAGGTGACTTAATGATCATCAATGATCATATTGGTATGTTTGTGGAAAGTCCACTGATAGGTAAAAATGAAGATGCATTGGGAACCCGTTTTCCCGACATGAGTGAGCCCTATTGCAAACAGCTTATATCAAAGGCCAAAACAATTGCACAGGCAAATAATATTGCTATACAAGAAGGCGTTTATTTGGGTGTTACGGGGCCTACATTCGAAACTAGGGCCGAATATAAAATGATTCAGGTTTTGGGCGGAGATGCAGTTGGCATGAGTACTGTTCAAGAAAATATTGTAGCAGTGCATTGTGGTATGAAGGTTTTTGCAACCAGTGTTATTACCGATTTAGGTATTAGAACGGAAGAAAATATCATTACACATCAAGAAGTTCTTGATGCAGCAACAGCAGCAGAACCTCAATTAACTTTATTATTTAGTGAGTTGGTAAAAATGGTGTAATGCAATGATGCTTATAATAATGAGATACCGTTTTACTTTACAATATATATTGGGGCTTTTGCTACTCAACTTTTTCTTCACGGCAGATGGTCAAGGAATACAGCAATTTTCTAATAGACAATTTGGAAGTGGAGGAGGTAGTGGCGCAGCTAGTAAAAAAGATTCTTTGCAAAAAAGAGATCGTTTTGCAGATTCTATTACCATTTTTTATACATATTTTGATTCTACCAGAAATAGAACCATTGACTCTTCAATCAATGATTTTACCACCAGATTCCCTTTACCGTATACTTACCATCACATGGGTGTATATGGAACTTCCACACAATCATTTTTATTTAATCCATTGCTAAAAGCAGGGTTTGATGCTGGGTTTCATCAATATGATTCATATAAATTTACCGTAGAAAATACGCGTTTTTTTCAAACCACCAGACCCTATACCGAATTTGCCTATTTATTAGGTAGCAAGGCAGAACAACTGATAGATTTAAAACATACACAAAATAAAAAAACCAATTTTAATGTTGGTGTGGAATATCGGTTTAGTAATAGTCCTGGTTTATTAAAAAATCAAAATGCCAGTCATAATAATTTTAGAATCACCACCCATTATCAAACCAAGAATCGTCGCTATGAAATTTTTGGCATTCTATTATCCAATAAGGTGGTAGCTTCAGAAAATGGCGGGTTAATTAATAAAGCTTTATTAGATAGTTTAGCTTTAAATGATCCCTATGAATTAGAAACTAGGATGGGCAAGGCTGGTACGGCAGTTAGAAGTCCTTTTAATGTTAGTATCTCAACTGGAAATACGCATAAGGAAAATATTTTTTTATTCAGGCATCATCTTGATTTTGGAAAAAAAGATTCTATCCTCACCGATTCTGTGATGTATAAAATATTTTATCCTCGCTTTAGGGTAGAGCATACGTTGAAACTAACCAATCAAAGCTTTCAGTTTTTTGATAGATATGTAGATTCTTCTAGATATAAAATGTATTTTAATTTTCCTGCTAAAACTGGTGACACCCTTAATTATCAGGATAATTGGAGCATGATTCAAAATGAATTTAGTTTAATTAGTTTTCCCGATAAAAATAACCAAAGTCAATTTTTAAAAGCCAGTATTGCTTTACAAAATTTAAAGGGCAATTTTATTAATAATGGTACTGCCCATTTTTACAATATATATGCATCTGGAGAATATAGAAATAGAACCCGTAACCAAAAATGGGATTTAGAAGCCACAGGTGCTTTGTATATTAATGGATTAAATTCTGGTGATTACAATGCATTCGTAAGTATGCAAAAAAAACTGGGTAATAAAGCTGGATATTTAAAACTGGGTTTTCAAAATGTAAATCGTTCTCCTTCTTTTATACTTAATCCATTAAGTAGTTTCCCTATTACAAATAGAACCTTGTATAATAAAGAAAATACTATTCGCTTATTTGCTAATTATGAAAATTCAGCAAAGCATTTTAAATTTTCTGCTGAATATTTTGCGGTTAGTAATTATATTTATTTTGATAGTTTTTATACCGCTCAACAGGAAGCCAGTTTGTTTAATGTATTGCATCTTTCTGTTGAAAAAGTATTTAAGATTGCCAAACATTGGAACTGGTATACCGAAGTGCATATTCAGCAAACAACGGGAAACCCTCCAGTTAATTTACCTTTTTTGCTCACGCGGAATAGACTGGCTTTTGAAGGCAATTTTTATACCAATTTATTTATTTCAACTGGATTAGAATTTAAATATAATACTGGCTATAAGGCCGATAATTATAGTCCTCAAATAGGTCAGTTTTTTTACCAGCATACCAATACCATTCAAAATAGGCCCGATATAAACGCGTTTCTCCATTTTAGAATTAAAAGTTTCAAATGTTTCGTTAGGCTAGAAAACCTCAACTCATTCACTTTGGGTAATGGAAATGCGGGATTTACCAAAAACAACTTATTGGCAAATGACTATGTTAACACTAGCTTATGGTTTAGATTAGGTGTATGGTGGAATTTTGTCAATTAAGTTAGTTAACTTTACATTGTGAAGCGTTTTGCAGCAATATTAGTATTCATTATTTATCTATTGGGGGCAACAGATGCCAACCAGTTAATGAAAATACCCTTTATGGTGAATCATTTTAATGGTCATCATCAAGAAAATCCTGCTATGAATATTGCTGGCTTTATATACATGCATTATATTAATCCTGTTATTGATGATGATCATGAACAGGATATGCAACTTCCCTTTAAACAACACAATCAAGATGGTTGTATGATCAGTGCCATTAGCATGCCCATTCAAAAGTGGGATGTAGTAATACATGCCGTACCCATTACGCCACTTGTTTATTCAACCATTCAGCACACTCGATATTCATTTCAACACATGGTGAATATTTTTCAACCTCCCCGATTAGTATAATCTACTATTTACAGTACATTATGCATACATTTTTGTGTGCTTTTCATTCATTTAAATAAAGCTATATTACAATTATTGTTGTAATCTGATGCTATAAAGTAAACTTATGCTAAATAAGATTATCGATTTTTCTATAAAAAATAAACTCATTATTGGGCTGTTCACACTTGGTCTCATTGTTTTTGGGGCCTACTCTGTTATGAAATTGCCTATTGATGCCGTTCCTGATATTACTAATAATCAGGTAATGGTCATTACTATTTCTCCTGGTTTAGGTGCGCCAGATGTTGAACGTTTTATTACGGTTCCTGTAGAACAAGCTACTCGTAATGTACCTGGTATTAAAGAACAAAGAAGTTTTTCCCGATTTGGATTAAGTATTGTAACCATTGTATTTGATGACAATACAGATGTATACTGGGCTCGTCAACAGGTAGGGGAAAGATTGGTAACAGTACAATCTCAAATACCTGCAGGTATGGGTACCCCCGAAATGGGGCCTGTAACTACTGGGTTAGGAGAGATATTTCAATATGTGATCAAAACAAAAAAAGGATACGAGGGAAAATATAGTTTAACGGAACTAAGAACCATTCAAGATTGGATTGTTAGAAGACAGTTATTGGGCACTCAAGGTGTTGCAGATGTAAGCAGTTTTGGGGGATCTGTAAAACAATATGAAGTAGCTGTAAAAACAGATCAGCTAAAAAGTTTTGGACTTACTATTTCAGATGTTTTTAAAGCGTTGGAAGATAACAATCAAAATGCAGGAGGCGCTTATATAGAAAAAGGTCCCAATGTTTTATTCATAAGAACAGAAGGGTTGGTGAAGAACCAAGAGGATATGGGCAATATTGTTGTGAAAAGAATTAGTGGTTCCATTCCAGTATTGGTAAAAAATATTGGTGTTGTAAGGGAAGGATCTGCTATTCGATATGGTGCTACAGTATATGGATCAGAAGGTGAAGTGCCTGGTGCAGTGGTCATGATGTTGAAGGGTGGAAATAGTAAAGATGTTATTTACAATATTAAAGAGAAAATTAAAATAATTGAAACATCCTTACCCGAAGGCGTAATCATTGAGCCATTCTTAGACCGAACTAAAATGGTAGACAATGCCATTGGTACGGTAAAAACCAATTTAATTGAAGGTGCATTGATAGTGGTTTTTGTATTGGTGATTTTTTTAGGAAATCTGCGTGCAGGATTTATTGTAGCTTCTGTAATACCCTTATCCTTATTATTTGCCGTGATCATGATGAACTTGGCGGGCACTAGTGGTAACCTAATGAGTTTGGGGGCACTGGATTTTGGATTATTGGTAGATGGAGGGGTTATAATTGTTGAAGCTGTTTTGCATAAACTACATCATGGTATAAAGCATAGAGGTGGAGCTGGTACAGATATGTTAAGTCAAGATGAAATGGACGCTGAAGTAGGTGGCAGCTCTAAAAAAATGATGAATGCTGCTGCTTTTGGCCAAATCATCATCTTGGTAGTATACTTGCCTGTATTGTCTTTGCAAGGAATTGAAGGGAAAATGTTTAGACCAATGGCAGAAACTGTTTCATTTGCCATTTTGGGAGCTTTCTTACTTTCAGTTACCTATATTCCTATGATGAGTTCCTTGTTTTTAAGTAAACATATTGGGGCTAAACCCAATCTTTCCGATAAGATGATGCAAATATTTATTAATTGGTATAATCCTTTACTTAAAAAGGTATTGGCATTTCCAAAATTAGTAGTTGGGGTAAGTGTTTTATTATTTGCCATTGCCGCATTTATTATGAGTACGTTGGGAGGAGAATTTATTCCAAAACTAGAAGAAGGTGATTTTGCCGTAGATACAAGATTGCTTACGGGATCTTCCTTAACTAATACCGTTACTACTTTACAAAAAACGGCAAAGGTTTTATTAGACTCTTTTCCTGAAGTTAAAAAAGTGGTTACTAAAATTGGTTCGGGAGAAATTCCTACCGATCCCATGCCTTTAGAAGCAGCAGATATGATGGTGGTACTGAAAGATAAAAAAGAATGGACCAGTGCAAAAACATTTGATGAATTGGCAGAAAAAATGAGTAAAGCTTTGCAGCAGGTACCAGGAGTTACTACGGGATTTCAGTTTCCAGTGCAAATGCGTTTTAATGAACTCATGACTGGTGCAAGGCAAGATGTGGTTTGTAAAATATTTGGAGATGATTTAGATACCCTTGCTCATACTGCCGAAAGAATTGGAGCATTAATAAGTAAGGTTGAAGGTGCTAAAGATTTATATGTAGAAACCGTAACAGGTGTTCCTCAAATGGTCATAAGGTATAACAGAGAAGCCATTGCCAGATATGGTGCTTCTGTTGCTGAAATTAATAGAACGGTTCAAGCTGCTTATGCTGGAAGTAAAGCAGGGCTAGTGTTTGAAGGGGATAAAAGATTTGATTTGGTAATTCGTTTAGACAATGACCAAAAGGGTGATATCAATAACCTGAGTAATTTAATGATTGGTGTTGCCAATGGAATGCAAGTTCCTTTGGGTGAATTAGCCACGGTACAATTACAAGAAGGTCCTTATCAAATACAACGAGAGGAAGCAAGGCGTAGAATTATGGTAGGTTTTAATGTGCGTGGAAGAGACGTACAAACCGTAGTAAAGGAATTACAAAAAAATGTAAATGATCACATTAAGTTGCCTCCTGGATATTCTATTGCTTACGGAGGTCAATATGAGAATTTACAAAATGCTACCTCCCGATTAGCTATTGCATTACCTATTGCCTTGCTCTTAATTTTTGTGTTGCTGTATTTTGCTTTTAATAAAATTAAATATGGCTTATTGATATTTTCAGCTATACCCTTATCTGCAACAGGAGGTATTTTTAGTCTTTGGCTAAGAGGAATGCCTTTTAGTATTTCTGCCGGAGTTGGATTTATTGCTTTGTTTGGTGTTGCGGTTTTGAATGGTATTGTATTAATAACAGAAATAGTAAGATTGCGCTTGAATGATGAGTCTGAAGTTAAAGACATCATCATAAAGGCAACAGAAACAAGATTAAGACCTATTTTAATGACTGCGGCGGTTGCCTCATTGGGCTTTTTGCCAATGGCACTTAGTAATGGTGCAGGTGCAGAAGTGCAGCGCCCATTGGCTACGGTAGTTATTGGGGGCTTACTTACGGCAACTGTATTAACACTATTAGTATTACCCTGTTTGTATTTATTATTCGACCGGAGAAAATTGAAACCTAAAAAAATGAAGGCATTAAGTATAATAGGTTTGATGGTATTAAGTGGTGCTGCTATTGCCCAATCACCAATACCTATAAATAAAAAAGCCATGCATTTAACGGAAGTGCTACAAACGGCTGTGGGAAAAGCACCCATTTTAAATGTGAGTAGATTACAAGAAAAATATGTTGCTTTACTTCCTACAATTGGCAGAGAAATTCCAAGAACCCAGTTCAATACCGAATTAGGTAATTACAATACCTCAGGTTTTGATGCAAGACTGAGTATTATTCAACCACTCAATTCAGGTGCTGTTTATCAAAAACAGCAAGCACTTTTTGAAACTTTCTTAGCTTCGGCAAAAGTGAATACAGAGGTTCAAAAAATGGATGTTAAGCGAATTGTAAATCAACTCTATATTCAACTGCAATATTTGCAAGAACATCATATTCTTTTGCAAAAAGTAGATAGTATTTTTGGAGGATACCAACGTATTGCAACCTTGCGATTAGAAAAAGGAGAGAGTAATTTATTGGAGAAAACTTCCTTGGATAATTTGGTGATGCAAAATAGGCTTCAACTACAGATGCAGGAATCAGATATGCAAACAATACAATTACAGCTTTCTTTATTATTGCAAATAGAAACTATTATTGTTGCAGCAGATCCACTTTCAGCTTCTATTAAATTATTCGACTCTGCTCAATGGAAAAACAATCCTTATTTAATTCTTTATCAAAAGCAAGCTGCACAAGCTGTGGCTGAAACGGAGTTGGCCAAAGCAAGAATGAAACCCGATTGGTTGCTTGGATACAATAATCAATCTTTAAATGGATGGCAAATGCAACTTGATCGTTCTGAAAAACTGTACAATATGGGAAACCGTTTCTCCTCTGTTACATTGGGGATGACGGTTCCTGTATTTAATAAGGCTCAGAAACAAAAAATAGTTGTTTCTAAAGCAAATGAAGCCATTGCTATGGCAACAACGATTGCCGCAACCAATCAATTTCAATCTAAAATTGATAAAGCTTGGCATGATTATGAAAAGTACCATAAAGCGGTTTTATACTATCAAAAAACGGCTAATAAACAAGCTGAACTTTTAATTAGTACTGCCAATTTAAGTTATAAAAATGGTCAAATAAATTATATAGAATGGGGTACTTTACTAAATCAGGCCATCAATATTCAAAGTCAATATATAGAATCGTTAAAACTATTCAATATGGCTGAAACAGAATTAAACTATTTATTCAATAACTAATTATCCAGTATATGAAATACTTTTTTTATACATCTCTCTTCCTTTTGCTACTAAGTTGCTCGGCAAAAAAAAATGAAGAACAAACAAAATTGCCTCAAAAAGATGCATTGGTACTTAATTTAACTGATGCTCAATTAAAACAAGCAGATTTATTAATTGCAGCAGCAAGTACCCAAATATTACATGAAACCATTGCAGTAAATGGTTTGGTAGATGTTCCACCACAAAGTATGATTTCTATTAGTTTTCCACTAGGAGGGTATCTTAAAAATACCCAGCTATTGCCTGGTATGAGTATAAAAAAAGGCGAAGTCATTGCTTTGATGGAAGACCAAAGTTATGTGCAGCTTCAACAAGATTATTTGGTAGATAAAGCAAAAATGGATTATCTCTCTGCCGATTTGCAACGTCAAAAAGAGCTCAGCGACAATGAAGCAACAAGCAAAAAGAGCTATCAGCAGGTATTGAGTGAATACAAAATGGTGCAAGTAATGATTAAAGCACTAGAGGAAAAGTTGCGAATTATTGGAATTGATCCTGCAAAATTAAATGTTGCTTCTATTTCCAGAACAGTTTCTTTGCGCTCTCCAATTAATGGGTTTGTTACCAAAGTAAATGTGAATATTGGAAAGTATGTAAATCCATCCGATGTTTTGTTTGAATTAGTGAATCCAAATGATATTCATGCAGCCATGACTGTTTTTGAAAAAGATATGCATTTAATTCAAAAAGGAATGAAGGCCACTGTATCATTGGCCAGTAATCCTATAAAAAAATACGAAGTAGAAGTGTTATTGGTTACTAAAAATATTAATGAAACTAGAACTGGTTTGGTACATTGTCATTTTGAAAATGCCAATCATGAACTATTACCTGGTATGTTTTTAAACGGAATTTTTAACTTAAGCGCAAATCAAAGCAGTGTTCTTCCAGAAGAATCAGTGGTAAGATTTGAAGGGAAAGAATACGTATTTGTTGCAAAAGATGCACATCAGTTTGAAATGGTTGAAGTACAAACGGGAACGCGTCAAAATGGTATGGTAGCTTTAAAGGAACAATCTCAAATAGATATTAATAAAGTAAAATTTGTAACTAAAAATTCGTACAGTTTATTGGGTATGCTAAAAAATAAAACAGAATAATGGTAAATTATATAATGATCTAATTTCTAAATAATTTTTTTGTAAAGTAAAAAAATTAATCCGTTAATAAGTTTAATAAAAAACTCGGTTATCAAAAGTAGCCGAGTTTTTTATGTATTGCTGATATACGCATCTACTTTATTTTCAACACCATAAAAACCAGCTAATTTTCTTATAACATCTTCTACTATTGCATCTGGGCAACTGGCACCACTGGTGATTAAAATTTTTAATGGGGTAGTAGCTGGTAAATAATTACTGATTTCACTTAATTCCTTGGTATGCCAATTACAATGAATCAGTTTTGTTTTATCTAACAATTTATTAGGGGAATCTATAAAATAGGTGGGTAGTTTTGCTTCGCATAGTTCTACTAAATGCGAACTATTGCTGCTATTATGTCCTCCAATTACAAAAGCTATATCAGCGGGCGTATTAATCATTCCTATAACAGCCGTTTGATTATCATTGGTAGCATAGCAAAGTGTATCTCTAGTGTCTGCGAAGTGCTCCCCAATAGTTGAATCGGTTAAATGATAATAATGGCGAATCGTTTGTTTTAAATAATCAGAAATAGCTTGAGTATCTGTTGCCAACTGGGTAGTTTGGTTCACTACTCCTATGTGCTGCATGTGTTTTGTAATGTCAAATCCTTTAGAATAACGGCCTTCAAATTCTATGTAAAATTGGTCAGCTTCTTTTTCTCCTGTAATATATTTTGCTAACTCTATGGTTTCTGCCATATCATTCACCACAACTGTAGGAGTGTTATTTGAGGCATGCGAAAAAGTGGCCCTTGTTTCTTCATGCTTAGGTTTTCCATGAATTACAATACTGTATCCCCTTTGAGCTATTTGTTCGCTTCGGTTCCATACTTTTTCTACAAACGGACAGGTAGTATTGTATTTTTCTACTGCAATACCTTTATTGCGTAAAATATTTTCAATTTCTACACTTGTTCCAAATGCAGGTATAATTACAATATCATTGTTATGGAGCGATTCAAATGGAATTAATTGTTTGCCGTGGGTATCTTGTAAAAAACGCACCCCCTTGGCAACTAAGTCTTCATTTACTTGAGGATTGTGAATCATTTCGCTTAGTAAAAAAATATTTTTACCTGGGTTTTCCGCAATCGTATTAAAAGCAATTTCAATAGCGTTTTCTACCCCATAACAAAATCCAAAATGACGAGCTAAATAAATTTGTATTGGTCCTAAATTTAAAAGGGTAGGGCTAAAGTCTTTTTTTAACTTATCTGCTGCCCTTCGCTGCTGTTTCACCTTACTAATAAGCGCACTTCTGTAAATATTGGGTATGGTAAATTGTTTCATGATGGTTATAAACAGTAAAGGTACAGAATAGTTCTTTGAAAGATTTATTGCCCTTGTTGAATTGGTTTATAATAAGGTATGTTCAAGGCACTAAAAAAAGTAGTTTCATCCATTTCCCTTATCTCACCAGGCTTCAGGTTGTTTAAATGGATATTTTCAATACTCACCCTTATCAATCGTTTTACTTTATGGTGAATAGCTCCCATCATTTTTCTAACTTGATGATATTTTCCTTCTGTAAGGGTAATGTTAATCCAAGTATATGCTATATGCTTTGTAACAATATAGGGTGATGGAAAACTAAATCCGGGATCACGCACAATACGTACATCGCACGGGGCTGTTTTATAATTTTCGCCCCCTTTTATTTTGAAAAATACCCCAGTTCTTAGTGCTTGCAATTTTTCTTCACTTACGATTCCGTTAACCAGCACCAAATAGGTTCGGGAATGGGGTTTCTCAGATTGAAATAGTAGTTGAGTTACTTTTTTATTGGTGGTTAAAATTAATAGCCCCTCAGAATTACTATCTAGCCTACCTACCGCATGCGTTCCTGGGGGAAAGTGAAAATCTAAACTGCCCAGCAATTGCACAGGATGGCTACTCACAAATTGTGAAACCATTTGAATGGGTTTGTTGAGTATAAAATAACGATGAACCTGTTCCATACTGTTGTTAATCTTCCATTCCTACCAAAGGAAATAATAGGCTTACCGTAGTTCCTTCACCTTGAATGCTCTCTACTTCAATAGACCCATTTTGTATATCCATAAAATCTTTACATAAAACCAACCCCAATCCAATTCCTTTTTCATCATTTGTTCCAAAGGTAGAATGACTAACATTTTCTTTAAAAAGTTTGGCTAAATCGGTAGGTGCAATGCCTACACCAGTATCTTTTATAATAACATACGCATTTCGTCTATTACGCATGGTAGATACTTGTATATTTCCACCTTCAGGTGTAAATTTAATTGCATTCGATAATATATTTCTAATAGCAAATGCTGTCATGTTTTTATCTGCCCAAACCAATTGATTATGTAAGTTAGTTGTTATCTTAATTTTTTTATTGATGGCGCTTTGGTTAATAATATCTACAGTAGTAATAATCATTTTTGCCAAATCTACTGGCTCCAAACTTGTTTGAATTTCTCCCGTTTGAGATCGGCTCCATAAGAGTAATCCATCTAACATTTCTACTACTTTTTTTACGTGTGTATTTAAATTAGTAGAAACAAAATCAATTTCTGTTTCGGTGAAGTTTTTGAAATTGTCTTTGTAATAATCCAAAAAACTAATAATGCTCGAAAGTGGGGCTCGCATATCATGCGAAATAATGGATAAAAATTTATCTTTTTGGGAGTTTACTTTTTTTAAGTTTTCCTCATTGTTAATTAGCTGAATGTTTTTCGACTCTAAGGAAGTGCGTTTGTCTTGTATAATTCTAATGCTTCTACGAATTTTTCTAATGGCAAGGTTAAAATTAAAGCTTAGTTGTCCTATTTCATCTTTCCTGTTAGGATCTATGATTGTAGGATTTATATCATCTTTAAACTTAGTGGCAACTACCTCTTTAATGGCATTATTTAAACCAATAATGGGCTTAGTAATTTCCACAGCCAAAATATAACTAACCAACAACCCAATTAAAAATATAATTCCAAATAACCCAATAAAAATCCATTCTAATTTTTTTAAATTCTCCCGATACGTATTGCGAATAGAATCAATGGTTAATTTTAACTGGTTGTCTATATTTTTACTCTGTTCTGCTAATGCTGTTTTTAAACCATTGCGTTGATTGCTTCCAATGCTTCTTTCTAATGCAACCATTCTATCGAAATTGCGTTTATATCCGCCCAACATGAGTAAACTACTTGGGCTATCCCTATACGTTTTTATGGCAAAATTTATTATAGAGTCGAATCTTTTTACTGCCATTTCTTCTTTGTAAAGCAAAAAAGCCTGTTCGTTCTTTTTTAGCTGTTCTAGCAATGCTTCATTTACCAATTTGCTTAATTCAAGTTCATCGGTATAATTTTTAAAGCTTCCCATTAACCCCATTTTGCCATATCCCATTTGCCTAACTGAATCTATCATTCTGCCGAATAACTCATCTTGTTGATGAATTTGATGGGTAATTTCAAGTATTTGTTCGGCAATGATAGGTGTTTTGCTAAGCTCATGTTTATTAATTAATGCAATATCATCATCAATTTGTTTCAACAATGCAGCGTGCATACCTATTGATTCACTATTTCCCGTTTTAAAAAAATTTTCATTAAATCTTTCACTTAACAAGAATTCTTGCTTGGCTTCATTTTGTTGTTGAGCCTTAATTCGAATATCTTCCACCCGGTCTAACATTATTTCAATTGCATCTCTTTTATCATTTATGCGTATGGTAATGAAAATGATGAATACCGTAATAATGAGAATTAACGAATGGGAAATAAATAGTTTATTTCTAATACTGAGGTTCCTAAAGGGTGATTGAATCATTTCTTTTGCAAACAATTGGGAGTTATGTATTATTAGCCCACAAGATACTTAGTTTTGCAGCATGCATTATGTTTCGGTAGAAGGGTTAACCAAGAGTTATGGAATTAACCCCCTTTTTAATAATATTTCATTTCATATTAACGAAGGCGATAAAATTGCCCTGATTGCCAGGAATGGTATAGGAAAATCTACTTTGTTAAGAATTTTAACGGGAAAAGAAACCCCAGATTCAGGTAAAACCTGGGTTCACAAAGATGTTACTGTAGCACTTTTTGAACAAGATCCACAGTTTGAAGAAAATAAATCGGTATTGGAGAATATTTTCGAGCTCAATCATCCCATTATTAATGCCATCAAGCAATATGAAGTGGCTATTGAAGCTGAAGATTTAAAGGGCATTACAGATGGTATTGAGGCAATGGATAACCTGAATGCTTGGGATTTTGAAACCAAAGTGCATCAAATTTTAGATAAACTAAATATTCATCATTTAACGAATCCGGTAAAAGACCTTAGTGGCGGTCAACGAAAAAGGGTAGCGTTGGCTAAAACCCTTATTAGTATTGGGTTTGCACATCAACATACGCTATTGATGATGGATGAACCAACTAATCACTTAGATGTAGAAATGATTGAATGGTTAGAACATTATTTAAACCAAGAAAAAGTTACCCTATTATTGGTGAGTCATGATCGTTACTTTTTAGATGCGGTATGTGATGAAATTTGGGAATTGGAAAGGGAGAAATTGTACACTTATCAAGGGGATTATGAACAATATATGGAGCAGAAAGCTGCTAGGTTAGAAAGTGAACAAGCTAGTATTGATAAGGCTAAAAATACCTATAGGAAAGAGCTAGAATGGATGCGAAAACAACCCAAGGCAAGAACTACCAAAAGCAAGAGCAGACAGGATAATTTTTATGAAGTTGAAGCAAGAGCCAAGCAAAAGCTAGAAGATACCCAATTGCAATTAGAAGTTAAAATGAGTAGGCTGGGGGGCAAAGTGGTGGAAATGAAAAAAGTGTATAAATCTTATGGAAATTTACCCATTTTAAAAGGATTTGACTACACTTTTAGCAAAGGTGAACGCGTTGGTATTATTGGTAAGAATGGAGTTGGAAAATCTACTTTTTTAAATATCCTTCAACAAATTGAAACGGCGGATAGCGGAAAAATTAATATAGGGGATACCGTACTCTTTGGCAATTTTTCGCAACAAGGTTTGGTGATTAAAGAAGATATGCGGGTGATAGAATATGTAAAAACTTTTGCAGAAAACTTTCCTTTGGCAAATGGAGGCAGTTTAAGTGCTGCCCAATTTTTAGAATTGTTTTTGTTTACTCCAGATAAGCAATACACGTACTTATCTGCCTTAAGTGGGGGTGAAAAAAAACGATTGCAATTGCTTACTGTACTTTTCAGGAATCCCAATTTTTTAATTTTAGATGAGCCTACCAACGATTTGGATTTGCCTACTCTAGCTGTGTTAGAAACGTTTTTAAGTGATTATCCTGGTTGTATTTTAATTGTATCGCACGATCGTTATTTTATGGATCGCTTGGTAGATCATTTATTTGTATTTGAAGGCCATGGAGAAATAAGGGATTTCCCTGGAAACTATACCCAGTATAGGATTTGGCAAAAAGACAATGAGAAGAAGGAGAATAAATGGGATGTTTTAGAAGCTGGGAAAAGAAAAGGTGAAACAACCGAACAAATTGTAAAAAATAAAGTGGCAGCTTCTGTAATTGCATCAACCAAAAAAGCTTTGTCTTTTAAAGAGAAAAGAGAATTTGAACAATTAGAAAAAGATATGCCCGAATTAGAAAAAGAAAAGCAGTTACTTACGAATGAAATGAGTTCTGGATCAATTCCATTTGAAACCATTCAAAAAATAAGTAACCGCCTAATTGAAATCAATGAATTATTAGAAGAAAAGGAAACTCGCTGGTTAGAACTTAGTGAGCTTATATAAAGCTGATTAATTCTACATCAAAAATTAAAGTACAATTTGGGCCAATTTCTTTGCTAACTTGTCTATCTCCATATCCTAAATGGGAGGGTATATAAAAACGCCATTTGCTGCCAGTAGGCATTAATTGTAAACCTTCTGTCCAACCTTTGATCACCATATTCAATGGGAATGATGCCGGCTTCCCTCTTTGTACAGAGCTATCAAAAATAGTTCCGTCTATCAACGTACCGTGGTAATGACAAGTAACTTCATTGTGAGCGGCAGGCTTTTCTCCAGCACCTGCTGTTAAAATTTCGTACTGTAAACCACTGGGTAATTCAGTAATACCTGGTTTCTTTTTGTTTTCGGCTAAAAAGTTTTGTCCTTCTTTTAAATTAGCAGCAGCTTTTTCTGCTTTTAATTGTGCCAGTTGATCAGCTACACCCATAAAATATTTTTTTGCAAAGGTAAGCATTCAATCCTTACTTTTGCCCCGGCAGGTCTCGCACGACCAGCTCCTGCTGAAACTCCCCAGGGTAGGAATACAGCAAGGATAAGCGGTTGAGCGGTGCGATGTGAGTAGCCTGCCATTTTTTTTATTAATCTTCCTACCTATATATGAAATTTTTTGTTGTCTCGGGCAATTTAAGCCTAATTAAAGAAGCAAATGATTTAGGAATTTTGGATGGTGTTACCACCAATCCCTC
>JAVHPL010000171.1:0-1711 GCA_036170555.1 Sediminibacterium sp.
CGTTCCTACTTGCTTGCATAAGCGAGCCTTTTAAGAAATGCCGTTAAAAAGTTTTGTGAGTATTGCGTAAAGCAATGAAAGCTGTTTGAGCCCCGATAGGGGCGAGTTCTTTCATTGCAGCAATACGAAGAAAACTTTAGGCATTTCTTATAGCGAGCGTTGTAAGCAAGAGGAACGCGAGCAAAGAAAAACCGCTAAATTATAGCGGCTTTGATGGTAAGGTTATCCTTTTTTATTTCTTCGAGTAGGAAAGAAATTACCAGTTTTAGATTTTCTAGTAAGACCTTCCGCAGAACCATAATGGCTCATAGCACAACGAAAACCAAGCGTACTCATGCTTTCATTTTCTTCGAGGAATCTACGAGTGCCAGGGCTAAGCCAGTAGGCACGATCATTCCAAGAACCACCTTTATAAACACGAGACTTATCGGAAATTAAAGTGGTAACACCATAGCCATAGGTAGCAGCACTAGAAGAGTCACCATCTAAATAGTTGATGGCATAAGACTTTTGATAGTTTCTTCTGTTCTTAAGCGCAGAATCAGATTCATTAATCATTTTAATTCTACCCTTATCATCACGCAGGTTACCTTCACCCAAGGCTTTATCAATTTTTTGAAAAGTATTACCACGGAAAGGGTTGAAATCGTCTGCATCACTATTGGTGGTAGGGCGATAAACATCGGCCACCCACTCATTTACATTACCACTCATATTATAAATACCAAATCCATTGGGTAAAAAAGAATTCACTTCAGAAGGAATAGCGGCATTATCATTTAAACCACCCGCAACACCCATATTGTCTCCACTACCTCTTTTAAAGTTGGCAAGGAAAGAACCAGTAGCACTCCCTTTTTCGGTATAACGTAAATTATCGAATCCGCTATTTTTCCAAGCGTATAATTGTTTGTTGGCAATCAGTTCTTCACCTTTAATGCCTTTTGATTTTTTCTGAGGATTTTCCATCACATAGCCATAGGCAGCATATTCCCATTCAGCTTCAGTAGGAAGACGATAATCACCAAACATAATACCATCCTCAAATTTAGCGGTAGTACGAGGGCGACCTTGTGCATCTTTTAACGGATTCTTTTTAGAAGTAACTTCTTTACCCGGAGTGGCTTGGTATTCCCCTAAAAGATAGGCCTTGGTATTAAAATTATCTTGTCCAGCTCCGTTTAGTGTTTTCTTAATTTGTGTACGCTTGTCTAAGAAACCTTTTTCCATCAAGGCAATTTCATTCACCCTGTCTGTTCTCCAAATACAAAATTCAGTGGCTTGTTTCCAAGTTACTCCAACTACAGGGTAATAGTTATAGGCAGGATGGCGAAAATACAATTCTACATAAGGTTCATTGTAAGCCAGTTCACTTCTCCAAACAAGGGTATCGGGCATGGCAGCCGTTACAACAGAATCCATACCAGCTCCGCCAAAAGTACCTTCTAGCCAATAGAGATATTCTCGATAGTTAAGGTTAGTGATTTCTGTTTTGTCTATAAAGAAAGAGTTAACTGTTACGCGATGAGGTACATTATTCCAATCGCCCATTACATCTTCGGTGGTAGCACCCATGGTAAAAGTACCCCCTTGAACAAAAACCAATCCTGGGGCAGTTAGTACGTCCTTAGGTTTAATAACATTAAAATTACCGTAGTTCTTGTCGTTATAATTCCATCCAGTGGTATTAGACTTTTCTGGTTTCTTTTTA
>JAVHPL010000172.1:0-8736 GCA_036170555.1 Sediminibacterium sp.
AAAACATAATGTTTGTTTAATAGACGACGATAAAATATACCAATTTACGGCCCGTAAAATATTGGAATCTACTGGTTTGGCTAAATCTATCCTCTCTTTTTACAATGGTAGCGAAGCTATTGGCTATTTAAGAGAAAACCAAAGCAAGGAAAAAGACCAATTACCCGACGTAATTTTCTTAGACATCAATATGCCGGTAATGAATGGCTGGCAGTTTTTAGAGGAATTTCATAAAATGACTCAGTCTTTAAAAAAAATAATTACTATTTACGTAGTAAGTTCTTCGGTAGACGATTGTGATATACAAAAATCCAAGGCCTATACAAGCGTAACCGATTATATTGTAAAGCCTATCAATCGTATTAAATACCAGCAACTTATTGAAAGGCTAAATGGAGTTGCAGACTAGTAAAAATCTCCTTCGCCTACAAGTTTTAGCTATTTGCTAATTTGATGTGATTTTCATCACCAAATATTAGGATTTTACAGTAGGTTTGTTACAGTTAAATACTGATTATGAAATTTATTGTTTCTTCTTCTTCGTTATTAAAACACCTGCAACAAATAAGTGGTGTAATCAATGCCAATACGGTTTTACCTATTTTAGAAGACTTCTTGTTTGAAATTCAAGATAAAAAGCTAAATGTTGTAGCAACTGACCTCGAAACGGTGATGCGTGTTCAGATGGATGTAGAAAGCAAGGCCAATGGAAGGGTATGTATTCCTGCAAAAATATTATTAGATTCTTTAAAGAATATTGCAGATCAGCCCTTGACTTTTACCATAGATAAAAACTACTCCATTGAAATTACCAGTGACAATGGTAAGTATAAAGTAATGGGAGAAAATCCAGATAATTTTCCCAAAGAGCCTTCTGCAGATGACACTACTGGTTTTACCATGAGCAGTAGTGCATTATTAACTGCCATCAATAAAACCTTGTTTGCAGTTAGCGGAGATGATTTGCGCCCGGCAATGACAGGTGTGTTTTTTGAATTAAGTAAAGAGGGTGTTCAGTTTGTAGCAACAGATGCACATCGTTTGGTAAGGTATAAACGTACTGATACCCACGCTTCTAAAACAGACTCATTTATTGTTCCAAAAAAACCGTTGAACCTATTAAAAAATGCATTGCCCGATAACGAAGATGAATTAACCATCAGTTACAATAGCAATCATTTATTTGTACAGCATGGCTCTACCCACATGATTTGTAGATTAATTGATGCACGTTTTCCTGATTACAAAGTAGTAATCCCTGGAGACAATCCTTATAAATTGGTAGTTAATAAAGCCGACTTTCAAAATGCATTACGTAGAGTAAATGTATTCGCTAATAAGAGTACCAATCAGGTTGCATTGAATATTACTGGTAGCGAATTACAAATGGCTGCTCAGGATGTAGATTTTAGTTTCGAAGGAAATGAGCGCATGAACTGCCAATACGATGGCGAAGATTTACAAATTGCATTCAATGCGCGCTTCTTAATTGAAATGCTCAACGCCGCTGATACCGATGATATTAAAATGGAATTATCTACTGCTACTAAAGCTGGTTTAATTAAACCCACCGAACAAGCAGAAGGGGAAGACTTATTGATGTTGGTGATGCCGTTGATGTTGAATAATTAATATTAAAATTCTAAATAGTTAACCCTGCAATTATATTGCAGGGTTTTTTTATGTACTAATAGGATAAAACTCAGCCAGTTTTATATAGGCTAAGATCCAAGATATTTTTTTAAGTATTTTATTCTTAAAAGGAAAAAACCAAATAACAATAATGCGCCACCTAACAGTGGAAGAATGGTAAACCATTTATAAAAAATGAAAAGTAATAATGTGTATCCAATCAAGTAATACATTTTCATAAATATGATAATAATTTTCTTTGAAAAATTATATCGAATTAATAAATCGGGAATTATAAATTGATCAATCATTGTTTGATTAATTAAAAGAACCAGCAAATTGGCTCCACATTTTTTTGTATAATCCGTTATGGTTAATTAAATCATTGTGATTTCCTTTTTCAACACCTTATGCTTTTTAAGCATTGTTTTGTTAGTGGCAGGACATTTGTGAGTTGGGTTCATTAGTTGCAAAAATTATCGGTTTTAATTATGAATTTGATTGCGTATTCTTAGCTTTAACAATTTGCTTCATAATGTATGATGCTTATTGAATTATTAAATCATTCCAATATTGGCTATATAAGTTATTGCTTAAAAGAAGTGCATCATGGTTTCCTGAAACAACAGTTTCCCCGTTTTCTAATATATATATTCTATCACAAAATGATTTCAAAACATGCAACCTATGGGTAATAAATATTATACCCATTGATTTTTTCAGCTCAGTTAATAAGTTTAAAACAAATTGTTCGGATTCTCTATCCATTGATGCAGTTGCTTCATCTAATATCAATAATTGAGGTTTATGATATAATGCTCTAGCTAATGCAATCATCTGCTTTTGACCTCCCGATAAATTGATACCCTCTTCACCAACAATTGTCATTAACGATTGAGGAAGACTTTCAATAAATTCATTGAAGCCATATTCTATTAAAAAATCAACTACTTTTTGTAGATCTTTTGCTGCATCATCAAAAGCTATGTTCTCTATTACTGTGCCATTAAAAATGTGAATCTGTTGAGGAACAACCGAAATACACTTTCTCCATTTTGTTATCGAAATATCTTTAAGTTCATGTTGAGTATTTATGCATATGCTTCCAGACTCGGCGTTATAATTTTGTTGAATTATTTGTGTGAGAGTGCTTTTACCAGAACCATTTTCTCCCATTAATGCTATGATTTCTCCTTTATTTACTTCAAAAAAAATATTTTGTAAAAGCCGTTTTCTACCTGGAAAACGAAAGGCAAGTTTTTGAACCTGCAGGCTCTCAAATGAGTCGAACAAATTGGAGTCATTTAATTGTTCCGGAGGTATTCCTGTGAACTCAAACATCCGCTCAAAAGCAACTTTTGCCTCATTAATTGGAATGATAACCAATGCCAAGTTACTAACACTGGGAAGCAAAGAACCCGCCATTCCCAATAATGCAATTAATTCACCGAGTTTTAGATAGTTATTCAATACTTGATAAGAAGCAAATAATAGTAATCCAGTCAAAAAAGCAGTAGCAAAAATATTTGCAGTAAAAGAAAGTCGCATTTGGGTTTTACCTAAAGAAAATATATTGTCTTGTAATTTTTTATAGATGTGGGCGTTGCTATGCTCAAATAACTCTTCTTTATTATAGTTTTTAATGGGTTCAATACCTTGCAATGTAGAAATGTAATTTGATTCTGTTTGAGCGTAACTATTCATAATGGAACGTTGCCCATTAGATATTTTATGAACATTTCGATAAATAAGGTAAAAGAAAATAGGTATGAAAATAATACTAGATACACCAACTTGCCATGAGTAAGCAAAAATAAATATTGTTGAAACAATTACAATTAGTACATCTATAATAACATTACCAGCCAATTGACTGATAACCCTTTGAATACGCGACGTATCATTTAATCTGGCAGTAAGTTCTCCAATTTTTCTAGTGTCAAAAAATGGCTTGGGTAATTTCAGTAAATGAGAATAAAAGAAATCAATGATACGAATATTAAAATCTTTGCTTTGACGAATTAGAAAATATTGCCTTAAGTATGAAAACGCTTCTTTAAATAGTAAAAGTAAAAATACAAGTGCTACCCCAATATTTAGTTTGGTAAAATTTTGTTTGGGTAAAATATCATCAATTAACCTTTGCGAAAAAATAGCCATTACCAAACCCAAAGCTGCAATTACTATTCCTAAACCAGCAGCAAATAAAAGCAAAGGGGTGTCTGATTTTACTAACTCGAATATCCAGTATCTCTTTGATTTACCAATATCTGTAGCCTTTTTAAATGATTCATTGGGCGTAAGTGTTAAGCAAGTTTTAGATTGCCAAATTGTATCTAAATCATTACGTCTTAAATAAACAATACCTTTTGCTGGATCTCCTATAATAAAATTAATCTCTCCATTATTTTGGATTACGCCATAATAAACTACATAATGTTGTAGTTTATTATCAATCATAACATGCAAAATGCATGGACTTTCGAGTTTATCTAAAACTTCAATATCTCCCTCAAAGCCTTCAGCATCAAAACCAATTGCTTTGGCAGCTTGATATAGCCCTAACAAAGTGGTACCTGTAATATTTGTACCGCTAAGTTTACGAAGGTTCTCTAAACTATGTGTGCCCCCATAATATTCAATAATGGTAAGTAGGCAAACTGGCCCACAATCAGCAAAATCAAGTTGTTGAATTATTTTAGGCGTTTTCACTTCAACGACTTAATAAGGTTAAACGACTGAGTCAAGCCATTAGCTTTTAAGGAAAGACTATTATTTTCGAATAGAAAAACAGATGGAGTATTTGCTTTTTCTATTAGTTTTCTAATTTCCCTATCGTTATCAGAATAGATATATATCCCATCTTTTTTCGAAATTTTTTGTATTAACAAATACTCTTTTACATCAGTTATTGAATTAAGGTAGATTAATATAAGTTGGTTATTTTTAAGTATAAAATAATCTTCATATATTAGATTCATTACTTCGTGGCAAAACTCACAATTTATAGATACAAGTACTATGTATATTGGCTTACTTAAAATTACTTTTTGTGGTTTTGCTGATGCAAAAAAGGTGTCTTTGAAAATAGTTGAAGAGGAAATTATTTTTTTATATTCAAATAGGGTATTTTCTTTTTTTGCAATTCTGACTGATATACAAAATACAATTGATATGCAAGAAATTAAAAAGATACAAATAATAAAATAAAAGCGTTTACTCATATATGTGAATTAAATTAATGAAAGTAACGTAATCAACAATAGCCAAGTTGTTAGTGGAAAAATATAAGAAATAAGGATGATTTTCAAGCTGTCAACAAACTGAATTTCAAATTTTTTTTTAAATAAAAACGTTAATATCAATATATATGAAATCTCAAAAATACTTATAACTTGAAATGCATAGTCAAAAGCCTTTTGAAGCCTAAATTTAAAATTGTTCAAAAAATAGCTAACAGAGAAAAGAGAAAAGTTTTCGAGCTGTATATTTTTTATATCTTTCAAGTTGATAAAAAGATATAAATATTCTGCTAGCATTTGAATTAAAAAAACAGAATTCGCCAGTATAACTGTATTGAGGATAATGCTGAATACAGCCCTCTTCCTAACTATTAGAAATCCAGCATACAATAATATTGTAGTTGTTATTACTTCAATTAAAATTTTAAAAGATATTCCTGAAATACTTTTCCAAAAAAATGTTTCATTAGTTAAGTTTATTACCTCGCTTGGCTTGATTATAATTTCAGGAAAAATTTTATAAGCATAAATTAAAAATAATTTAGACATCAATAATTGTAGAAAAAACCAACTCAGAATATAACTCGGTAATAATAATTTGGACTTTACAGATATATTTATTTTTAACATTCAAATAAGTTGAGTAAAATAGATTTAACCTGCAGGTTTAGCGTTTATAAATAGAATTTTATACCTGATCTCCAAAACTAATTATTGTAATAATTTTATAACTGAATTAAATAATACTTTAATTAATACTCTTCGACTTCTATTCCAAACATATTTGTATAGTAAGAATCAAGCATTTTGTTAACATGTACAAACGGCTTTCCATAAAACGAAATAAAACTAAACGGATCTACTTTTGATTTTATAGCTACAAAAGCAGGGTTAAGATTAATCTCGTAAGAATTATTTTTCTCGCCTAACCATTCTAAACCAACAAAAACACCATTAGCCGGAAAACTAATTTTATATTTACTTATATCGACAATTAAGGTTTGTTTATTTTTAAGAGGAATAGTTTGAATTATATTTTCTTGCAACAAATCGCTTTTGGGATATATAGCAGTATCTGACAAAGAATATAGCCTTACTCTGACTACTCCTTTATTAACTTTTTCATTTTCTCTATTAATAGAACGTAGTTCATACTTAAGTTTAGTTATAACTCTATTTTTACTAGAATCTTCATTCGGAACAAAAATCAATAAAATCGAACCTTTACTACCACCTTGATAAAACGTTTTGTATTCATTACCAATATATCCCAAAGTAGAACTACTTCTTTTAAGAGAATTATTTACAACAACTTCATCTAGTAAAATAAAATAAGGGCTGAGTTCAATGGTTGGTAAAGAAAAAATTTCAAAATTCTTTACTATAGAATCTTTATAGCCAATGCAACTGATTTTTAGAGAATCCTTTTTAGCAACAAATAAACTAAAAACACCTTCTTCGTCGGTATAAGTAGCACTTCTCGGATTACTTAAATTCAGCACAACTACACCAGTTATTGGCTGTTTTGTTTTCTGGTCAATTATTTTAGCTGTTAAATTAGAGGATTGGCAAATTCCAGAAACTGAACCTATAATTAAAGAAGTAAAAAATAATATTATTTTTAAAAGAATATATCGCATTATTAAAGGAATAAAACAGCGGTTAATTAAAACCGCTGTAGATTAATTTAAATGTTTGGAGCTAAGCATCTTTCACTTGTGCCCTGATCAACAGCATGTACCCAAAGAATTGTATAATAATTGTGAATAGTAACCGATTGACCACTTGCGCAATTACTATTGGAATGGGCACCACTAACAATATCTTCATGATGTCCAATTCCTAAAAATCTACCACCTTCAATTACTTCCATATCCTTTAATTCTAAAGTTTTCATTTTATTAGTTATGATGTTTTTCCTGTATTTCGCCATGGAAAATTTTCAGCGTCACGCAGAATTCCCGCTCCCGTGAACTCGGTTTTTCCAGTTTCGCTTTTAGCTGGGCTGTACATGTTTAAACCCCAAGTAGTATCGTTCTCTACCAACGTCCTTTTTTATTGCTGCTGGCCGGCAGTTTCGGGTAATTAAGGATTAATCCCGTTATTCTGGCCTGAATAGATTTCAAAACAAAGCTATTAGTTTGGATAAAAAAAGAGGTGCGCACCTGTATTTTTAAAGAGTACTGTTATTTTTAAACTCAAGTTTGTGATTTTGTTTTGAATAATAAACGTTTGCTTCCTAAAATACGGTTGTTTGGTATATGAATAATTAGTATAATGCGTTCTTGAAATCCAATAACTGAATGCATCCTATTAAAATTGCTATAGCGGACGACCATACTTTGGTTCGTTCTGCTATAATTTCTACAATTCAATCTCAAATTTCAGTTGATGTAATTGCCGAGGGGGAGAATGGTAAAGAATTGCTTTTAGCCATTGAAAAAAGTAATCAAATACCCGACATTGCAATAGTTGATTTATCTATGCCTGTGATGAATGGTTATGAAAAATGGGATGATTAATTAAAAGTATATTACATATAAAATTAGTAATGAAAGCACTTAAACTTTTATTGAAATAATGTGTAATTTCAAACAATAATTACCATCTATGATTGATTCGATTGTAGCTTATTTTTCTCATATCCCCAGCCTACACCGTGCCATTATTCTTGCAGGTGGAATTACTTTTTTTTGGATCATTGAAGGGGCCGCTCCTTTATTTGGCTTTAAATACAATAAATGGAAGCACGCTTCTATTAATATCTTTTTTACAATCACTACCATCGTAATCAATTTTGCCTTTGCTTTATTGATGGTGAAAACCAGTGATTGGGCCATTGCCAATCATTTTGGTTTGTTACAAATCATTGAATTGCCTTTGTGGGCCATGTTGCTGGGAGGCTTGCTGCTATTAGATTTGATAGGGGCTTACTTTATTCATTTAGTAGAACATAAGGTAAAATGGATGTGGAAATTTCACATGGTGCATCATGCAGATACCCATGTAGATACCACTACTGCCAATAGACACCATCCTGGTGAATCTGTTTTTCGTGCAGTGTTTACTATTATTGGCGTTGCTATTTGTGGCGCACCCATGTGGACCGTTATGCTGTACCAAAGTATGAGCGCAGTTCTTTCACAATTCAATCATGCTAATTTAAGATTACCACTTGCAATAGACAATGCATTAAGCTGGGTAATTGTTTCTCCTAATATGCATAAAGTACATCACCATTTTCAACAACCTCAAACAGATAGCAATTACGGTAATATTTTTTCTATTTGGGACCGCCTATTCGGAACCTTTAATTATACCCCTATCGATCAGGTACGCTATGGATTAGATGTGCTAGACGACAGCACCGATGAGCAATTGAACTATCAATTAAAGATTCCTTTCGACGGGAGCATTAAAACGCATTATTAAATTTTATTTACTTAGACTTTTAATTAACACTGATTTATTAGGTTTTCTTTAGTTAGCTAGTATTGTATCTTTACTGAAAGTTTTTGTATGAGAATAATTGCCATGATTCCTGCCCGCTATGCGGCTACCCGCTTTCCTGCTAAGCTCATGCAAATGCTGGGAAACAAAACTGTAATCAGGCATACTTACGACAACACCATGGCTACTGGCTTGTTTAATGAAGTAGTAGTGGTAACTGATAGTGATATTATTTTCAATGAAATAACTACACATGGCGGTAAAGCCATCATGAGTAAAAAAAATCATGAGAGTGGAAGTGATCGTATAGCAGAAGCAGCCGCCAATTTGGAAATGGATATTATTGTGAATGTGCAGGGCGATGAACCTTTTGTTCAAAAAGAACCGCTAGAAAAATTGCTGGCTACTTTTA
>JAVHPL010000173.1:0-31240 GCA_036170555.1 Sediminibacterium sp.
CCCATTTGTATAAATGGGTAAAGCAAGTCCATGAAAAACGGTAGTAAGATTGCTAAGTGTTGCTCCAAAAGAAACTCCAATAGCTTGATGACCCAAACAAACCCCTAATATACTTTTAGTTGGCGCATAAGCCTTAATTAATTCGAGCAACATACCCGCTTCATTTGGTATACCAGGTCCTGGCGATAAAATAATCTTATCATATAATGCTACTTTTTCTAAAGGCAATTCATCGTTCCTAAAAACATCAATTGATTGGTGTGTAATTTTTGCAACAAGATGCACTAAATTGTATGTAAAGGAATCATAATTATCAAATACCAATATTTTCATGTAATCTTAATTTATATTTTCTGCAAACTTCGCAGCCATTTTTAAAGCGTTTAGTTTATTGTTTACTTCTTGCAATTCGTTTTCTGGCACACTTGCAGCTACTATTCCAGCACCAGCTTGATAAATTAAGGTGTTTTTATAAGACAAAAATGTACGAATCATAATTGCATGATTGCAAGATCCATCAAATCCTACAAATCCTATCGCACCACCATAATAACTTCTTTTAGTAGGTTCGGCCGCATCTATTAATTCAATTGCTTTGATTTTAGGAGCTCCACTTAGTGTTCCTGCTGGAAATGTTTTTGCCAATAATTCAATGGGATTTTGATCATTTTTAACTTTCCCAGTTACTTCACTTACCAAATGAATTACGTGACTATAATAATGAACCTGCCTATAATGGGTAACATTTACTTCTGTACATATACGACTAAGATCATTTCTAGCTAAATCTACCAACATAACATGTTCTGCATTTTCTTTTGCATCATTTAACAAACGTTCTGCCTCTTCTTTATCTGTAATTTCATTACCCGTTCTTTTAAAAGTTCCAGCAATAGGGTGTACAATAGCATTCCCGTTTTGAATAATAATTTGCGCTTCGGGAGAGGAACCCATTAATTTATAATCACCATAATCAAAGAAAAATAAGTAAGGCGAAGGGTTAATATTTCTTAGCGCACGATAAACATTAAACTCGTCCCCCTTAAAGTTTTGCTCAAATCTTCTACTGAGAACTATTTGAAAAACATCTCCTCGCAAACAACTTTTAATTCCTTGCTTAACCATTTCTATATACAACTCATTCGTTAAATTAGAACGCTCTTCACCCTGTAATTGAAAAGGGTAAACAGGTACATCTTTACTTTTTATAATAGATTCGATAGCAGACAAATCAGAATCCACTCCTTTTAATTTATTTTCACATAGATATAACTCATCTTTATAGTGATTAAATGCAATTATATACTGATATAAACGATAGCGCATTAAAGGTATCTCATCTTCGCCTTTGTTTAAAAGTGGAACTTTATCAAAAAATTGAACTGCATCAAAACAGGTATACCCATAAAGGCCTTGTGCAAATTTTAATACCTTATCTTCTACGGGTGATGTTTCAAATTTTTGCATAAAGCTCCAAACCAAATTAGGAACTTCATTTCCATCTCCAATAGTAAGTCTTTCAGGATTTTCTCCTGGTAATTTAAATTCGAACCGATCAACAGAACTAATTTCAATGCCAGCAATAGCATTAATACAAATAAAGGAATAACTATTTTCTGCAACATGATGATCTGTACTTTCCAAAAGAATGGTATCACGAAATTTATCCCGCAAACGCAGGTAAATACCAACTGGAGTAAAAATATCACCTAGCATTTTTTTACCAATTGTTTCAATCTTAATTTTTTTCATGTTACATTTTTTCAGCTTCAGTAAAATCAATAAAAAAACCCCAGCTTAAGCCGGGGTTTGAATGTATTCAATGAGTATTGGCTATGCCACTACAATCCCCGTTTAGAGTTTGTATGCCACCACCAATATTTATTATTATCTATCATCTATTTGCAAATATCTACTTTCTAAAGGAAACCACAAAAAAATTTATACCACCCCTTTCGTAGAGGGCAGATGATTAGAAAATGGATCCCTTTTTACTGCCATTTTAATTGCTTTTGCCAAAGCCTTAAAGATAGCCTCTATTTTATGGTGTTCATTTTCTCCTTGGCAGGCTATATTTAAATTACATTTAGCTCCATCGCTGAAAGATTTAAAGAAATGAAAAAACATTTCCGTAGGCATTTCTCCCACTTTCTCTCTCTTAAATTCGGCGTTCCAAACAATCCAGCTTCTCCCTCCAAAATCAATTAATACTTTGGCTTCGGCTTCATCCATCGGCAAGGCAAATCCATATCGTTCCATCCCCCTTTTATCGGATAATGCCAATGCAAATGCTTCTCCTAAAGCAATACCTGTGTCTTCAATAGTATGATGCTCATCTATATGTAAATCTCCTTTTACTTCAATAGATAAATCCATTTTCCCATGACGAGCAATTTGTTCTAGCATGTGATTAAAGAATCCTAAACCCGTATTAATGTTAGCATTACCATTTCCATCCAAATTTAGATTGATCTTAATTTTTGTTTCATTGGTAAAACGTTCATGATACACAACACGAAGACCTAATTTTAAGAATTCATAAATTGATTGCCAATTATCCGTTTCCAATATAATGGTATTGGCATAGGCTACATATTGTTCCGTTGTGAGTTCGTGAAGTTTCGATTTTAAATAGATTGCTTTACATCCAAGATTTTTAGCCAATTCTATATCACTCCATCGGTCTCCAATCACATAGGAATGCGAAAGATCATACTCAGGATTATTCATTAAATGAGCCAACAATGCTGTACCAGGTTTTCTAGTAGGTTTATTATCTGCAGCAAAAGAATGATCAATATGTATTTCATCAAAAGTAAATCCTTCACTAGCAAGTGTTCTTAGCATTAAATTTTGAAAAGGGGAAAATTGATCAAAAGGATAACTACTTGTTCCAAGACCATCTTGATTAGTGATCATCACTTTATAATAGTCAAAATCAGCTGCAATACTTGAGAGTTGTTTAATTACTCCAGGAACAAAACTTGTTTTATCAATATGGTCTATTTGAAAATCATTTGGAGGTTCTTGTAAAATAACCCCATCTCTATCAATAAATAATATTCGTTTCATGTTTATAATTTTACCCTAACCGCTTTTACTTCTATTGGTGAAATATAAGATGCTTTGTTGCCAAATGAATTTCGTATATAATTTAAAACATCTGCAATTTGTTGATCTTTCAAAAATGCATGAGATGCCATGGGATTTTCATAAGTAAATGCATTTATTTCTATGGGCAAATTTAACCCTTTTAAAACAATCCCAATTAAACGCTTCTTATTACCCAATACAAATTCCGTTTTAATGAGAGGTGGATTCATTCTAGGAACTCCTCCACCATCTGGCTGATGACAGGATAAACAATATCTATCATATACCTGTTTTCCTCTTTTCATACTTGAATTCATATTTGGGCTAACTGCTTGAGACAGCAATAAAATATGAATACAAATAAAAATTAACACCATTAGAGTAACCCATTTTTTCATTTACCTTACTATTTAAATGTATCTAATGCTTCAACTATATCACTTAGCCTTAGCATTACCAGATAAGAACTGTACAATAGCACAGAATACTATTACTTACTAGTTGAAGATATCAACTCATACCATTCATGCATTGCATCTATTAATAAAGTATTTTCCTTTTCAGTACCAATGGTAATTCTTAAACAATCTTCACAAAGATGAACAGTGCTTCTATCTCTCAATACAATCCCTTTTGATAATAAAAATTCATATACTTTTCTAGCATCATTCATTTTTACTAAAATAAAATTAGCATCAGATGGATACACTTTTAAAACAGATGGCATTGTAGCAAAAACATCAGCTAAAGCATCACGCATGTTTACTAATAATTTAATCATATCGTTTACTTGCCCAATTTCATCTAATGCTTTTATTGCTAATTCTTGAGTAGCTTGGTTAATATTATAGGGTGGTTTTACTTTATTTAATATCTCAATAATGGCTTCTGAAGCAAATGCCATTCCTAGCCTCAAACCCGCTAATCCCCATGCTTTGCTGAAAGTTTGCATTACAACCAAATTTGGATAATCTACTAATTCTTGAACAAATGATTTTTGTTTAGCAAAGTTGATATACGCCTCATCTACAACTACAATTCCATTAAAATTATTTAGAACTGTTTCAATATCTACTCTATTGATAGAATTCCCTGTAGGATTATTGGGAGAGCAAATCCAAATTATTTTAGTATGTGTATCAATTGCATTTTCTAAATGAATTAAATCAAGTTGAAAATCATCTAATAAGGGAACTCTTTTAATTTCTATATCATTTATATGAGCGCTTACTTCATACATACCATAAGTAGGTGGGCAAATAATTACATTGTCTTTTGTAGGCTCACAAAAACTTCTAAATAATAAATCTATACATTCATCACTCCCATTTCCTAAAAATATATGTTTTGGAGAAATCGCTTTTACAATAGACAACTTTTCCTTTATTATTTGTTGATGTGGATCGGGGTAACGGTTATACCATTTTTTTAAAGGCGATCCTAAACTATTTTCATTTGCATCTAAAAAAACAGATGCATTGCCACTAAATTCATCTCTTGCAGAAGAATATGCAACCAAGTTGGCAATATTTTTTCGAATTAAATGATGTAAATTAAAAGACATATTATTCACTTTTTAACCTAATTGAAACAGCTTCTTTATGGGCGTCTAGCCCTTCAGCAGCAGCCATAATTTCTACTACTTTACTAATATTTTTCAACCCTATTTTCGTCAATTTTTGATACGTAATTTTCTTAACAAAACTATCAACACTAACCCCTCCGTAAGCTTTTGCAAACCCGTTGGTAGGCAAAGTATGATTGGTTCCACTTGCGTAATCCCCTACACTTTCTGGTGAATAATTACCTAGAAATATTGAACCAGCATTCATAATTTTATTGGCTATTTCTTCATTATTTTCACAAGCAATGATTAAATGTTCGGCAGCATATTCATTCACCAATGCTATTGCTTCACTGATATTATTTACAATAATAGCTTTGCTATTTTCTAAGGCAATTTGAGCAATATCTTTTCTGGGAAGTTTTTTTAATTGTACTTCTAAACTATTTAGCACTTTATTTACAAAGTTTTCATTCATGCTAACTAATAAAACTTGGCTATCAATGCCATGTTCTGCTTGGCTAAGCAAATCTGCTGCTACAAAACTTGGATTGGCAGAATCATCTGCTAAAACACAAACCTCACTTGGGCCAGCAGGCATATCAATAGCAATGCCATCTTGTTGAATAAGTTTTTTAGCACAGGTAACATACTGATTACCCGGACCAAATATTTTATATACCTGAGGAACCGTTTCTGTACCATAAGCCATTGCTGCAATAGCTTGGACGCCACCGATTGTGAATATTTTTTTTATGCCTACCAAATTAGCTGTATATAAAATAGCCGGATTGAGTTCACCATTTTTATCTGGAGGAGAGCATAAAATAACTTCTTTACAACCAGCAATTGATGCAGGAATACCCAACATTAAAATGGTAGAAAACAAAGGGGCGGTTCCACCTGGAATATACAATCCAACCTTTTCTATACCCACCGATTTTCTCCAACATCGAACTCCTGGCATTGTTTCAATCACTTCAACCTCACTTACTTGTTTCTGGTGAAATTGCCTAATATTTTCAGCAGCCATTTGAATGGCATCCCTTAAAGGAGTTGGTATTTTTAAAATGGCAGATGCAATAGATTCCTCGGATACCATAAAATGATCTAATACTACTGAATCAAAATTTACAGTAAATTCCTTAATTGCCTTATCTCCATTTATTTTAACTTGTGTTAAAACATCTTCAACTTTAGCAATAAGTGCAGTGTTATCGAAAGAAGGTCTTTTTACTATTTCTTGCCAGGTATTTACATTAGGCTGTTTAATAATTTTCATACACACTAAATAATCATTTTTTCAATGGGAACTACCAAAATTCCTTGAGCACCCGCATTTTTTAATTGTTCAATAATATCCCAAAAATCATCTTCATTTAATACACTGTGAACACTACTCCAACCTTGCTGGGCCAACGGTAATACCGTTGGGCTTTTCATACCAGGCAAAAGGCCAATAATTTCACTCAACTTATCATTGGGGGCATTTAGCAAAATATATTTTGTGTTTTTAGCTTTTTTTACTGATTGTATTCTAAAAAGTAATCGATTTAATAATTGTTGCTTATCTACATCTAAAATAGCCGATTTTACCAATACAGCTTCTGACTGTAAAATAATTTCTGCTTCTTTTAATCCATTCATAAATAAGGTAGACCCACTGCTTACCAAGTCACAAATTGCATCAGCTAACCCTATTCCTGGTGCAATTTCAACACTTCCACTAATTTCATGAATTTCGGCATGTACACCTTTCTCCTTTAAATAATCTGCAACAATTACAGGATAACTAGTTGCCACTTTTTTACCCTCCAAAAATTGTACCCCAGTATAATGCTCATTACGCTGCACAGCCATACTTAATCTACATTTTCCAAAACCAAGTTTTTCTGTTATGGTAATTTTTTTCTTCTTTTCAAAAACCACATTCTCCCCTACAAATCCAATATCAGCAACTCCGTCTTCTACATACTGAGGAATATCATCATCTCTTAAAAAAAACACTTCAATAGGAAAATTGTTGGCTTCTGCTTTCAACCTGTTCATGCCATTACTAATATCTATTCCACATTCTTTTAGCAATCGGATAGAATCATCATGTAGGCGGCCACTTTTTTGAATAGCTAATTTAAGCTTGGTTGTGTTCATTTGTTTACTCATGGTTATTAAAATAAAAAAGCTTACCATTTTTGGTAAGCTTACTGATTTGTATAAATTCATACACACCAAGGCTTACCCAATGGGCAAGTAATGATGATGGATATGAGTGATTTTTTTCATTTGAATGGCAAAAATACTATAGTAATTGTATAAGCGCAAATTAATTTTTACCATTTATAATTTCTCCTAATTTCTGCTCCATTTTATACCTAATTTAGATATGCTTTCGAGTATGATTTAAAATAAACTACTTATCATGAAAAAAATAAAGGCTCTATTTACTATTTTCTTTTTGCTATACGCTATCAATACAAGCTTTGCTCAGGATGCTATCTCTTATCAAACTCCACCCAAGTTAATAGCCGATTTACTATTGGCAAAACCTACTCCCATTATTAGTTTAAATAGCAAAGCTGAATGGATGCTATTAAGCGAGCGAAACTCTTACCCTGCTGTTGAAGAATTGGGTCAGCCAGAATTTAAAGTTGCAGGCTTGCGCTTAAATCCCAACAATTTTTCGTTGAGCAGACAAAATTTTCTCAATAATTTTATTTTGAAAAGCATTAAAGAAGGAAAGGAATATAAAGTAAATGGATTACCTGCCAATCTTTTAGCAGGCAATGTTAGCTGGAGCCCTTCCGAAACAAAAATTGCATTTACGAATACTACTCATTCACAGGTTGATTTATATATAATAGATGTGGCTACTCAAAAAGCTACTAAAATAAATAAACGAGGAGTAAACACGGTGTTAGGCAATGCATATATATGGGTAAACGATCAAACCATTATATACAAATCTACTTTACAAGCAGCTACGAATGCACCTAAGAAACCAATTACACCAAAAGGGCCAACAGTGCAACAAAGTTTGGGAAAAACAGCACCAAGCCCAACTTTTCAAGATCTTATAAAAAGCCCTTATGATGAGCAAATATTTGAATTTTACGCTACGGCTCAACTTATTCAAAATAAAAATGGGGTAGAGTCAATGGTTGGAAAGCCATCAATTATAAGAAGTTTTAGCCTATCTCCCAATAACAAATACATGATGCAGCGCCAAATTCAGAAACCATTTTCTTACTTGGTTACTGCAAATGGATTCCCTTCAGTAATTATTATTACCGATTTAGGTGGCAAAACAGTTAAAATTATTGCCGAATTACCTTCTTCCGAAGGAACACCTTCTGGATATGATAATACACAGAATGTACCAAGGGGATTTGATTGGAAAGACGATGAAGCTGCAACTGTTACTTGGGCAATGCCATTAGATAGTGGATTAATTAAAAAGCAAGTACCTTTTCATGATGCAGTATATGCTTTAACAGCACCATTTAACGGCAACCCTAAAGAACTTTTTAAAACAACCATGAGATACCAGGGTACTACTTGGGGCAATTCAACTTTTGCTTTAGTTCAAGAAATATCCAGAGCTAAACAAACTGTTCGCGCTAGTAGATACAACGAAAGCAATGGAACATTAGAATTGTTATTTGAACGCAATCAAACAGACGAATACAATAATCCTGGCCGTCCTGTAACTGTAAAAAATCAATATGGCAAAGCAGTGATTGAATTAGTGGATAATGGCACTAAAATATTGATGAATAATACCACAGGCTCATCTCCTAAAGGAGATCTTCCGTTTTTAGCTAAATTCAATTTAACTACAAAGAAAAATGAAATTATCTGGAGAGCTGCCGAAGGCAGTTTTGAAACAATTGTAGAAGTGATTGATGCTAATAAACTTACTTTATTAAGCAGAAAGGAATCACAAAAAGAAGTGCCTAATTTTTACATTAAAGATTTAATGTTAAGAATTGCAGATAGACCTATTACCAATTTCAGTAACCCTTACCCTGCATTAGAGGGTGTAACCAAGGAAAAAATAAAATATAAAAGAGCAGATGGAGTAGATTTAACAGGCGACTTATATTTACCCAAAGGATACAATAAAGAAAAAGATGGTCCACTCCCATTAATTATGTGGGCATATCCCCGCGAATTTAATTCAGCGGCTGATGCCGCGCAGGTTAGAGGTAGCAAAGATCGTTTTACTACTTTGAATTGGGGTACCCCTATCTATTATGTTACCCAAGGTTATGCAATTTTAGAAAATGCTGAAATGCCCATTGTAGCAACCAGTGCAGATAAAAAACCGAACGATGATTTTGTTGCACAGTTAAAATTAAATGCTGAAGCAGCTATTAACTATTTATCCAACTTAGGTATTGCAGACAAAAACAGAGTGGCCGTAGGTGGTCATAGTTATGGAGCATTTATGACTGCCAATTTGCTAGCGCATACTAATTTATTTAAAGCAGGTATAGCAAGAAGTGGGGCATACAATAGAACCCTTACTCCTTTTGGATTTCAAAATGAAGACCGTACTTATTGGCAAGCACCTCAGTTGTATTATGAAATGAGCCCATTTAGTTACGCTGATAAAATTAAAACACCCCTTTTATTAATACATGGAGAAATGGATGATAATACGGGAACATACCCCATTAATTCCGAACGTTTATTTTCGGCCATTAAGGGAAATGGAGGTACTGTTCGATTTGTATATATGCCTTATGAAGCTCATGGATACAGGGGTAAAGAAAACCTATTGCATGTATTGTGGGAGCAATTTCAATGGGTAGAGAAGTATGTGAAAAACGCAAAATAAACTCTACAAGGTTTACTACATATTTAGTTTTAAAAGAGGGTGGCAATTGGGTTACCCTCTTATTTTTTTGTGTTGATTTGTAATTCTTTCCAAGAAGTAGTACCATCTTCAGCACGTGAAAAAGTAAATTCATTGGTTGAAGCAATCACCATTTCTGCAGTAGTATAAATTTTACAGCCTTCCAATAAATGCCCACCAATGGTATTACCCAAACTATCCGAAATAGATATATGTATATGTGAACCAGTATTAGACAATGTTCCTACTAAACTTACAATTTCAAAATGCCCCTGCCCTTCAACGCCATTTGGCTGATTGGCAAAACGAATATGATAATTGGTTAAACTTCCTACACAGGTAACAATCCATCCAGCATTTATTTGATTCGCTTTTACAATAGAGTCGATACTTTGATATAAATCTTGACCAGGTTTTAATCTAAAAGCAACATGTTGGGCTGATTTGGGTTGCATACAGGCAATTAGGCTTAGAAAAATGGTTACAAATAGCAGGTTTCGCATACTGTGAAGATAAGAAACCGTAAATTGGTATCTATAAAATTTGCCAATGAAATTCTGGAGAATCAAAACTGCCTTATTTTTAAATTACTTCGTTTTCGCAATCCTTTTGAACAGCGTAGGTACAGTTATATTACAAGTGCAAAATAATTACAGTATTACGCAAGGAGATGCATCTGTATTAGAGGCATTTAAAGACATAAGTATTGCCTTTGTATCATTTCTTATTTCATCTTACATCGTAAGAATTGGCTATAAAAATGCCATGCTTATTGCGCTTGGCTTTATTGCAACCATTTGTTTCATCATGCCAAGTACGCATAGTTTTGGAGCAACAAAGTTATTATTTGCAGCCGTTGGCAGCAGTTTTGCATTAATCAAAATGTCAGTATACAGTACTATAGGACTCATTACAAGCTCTGAGAAAGAGCATATTAGTTTAATGAGCTTTATAGAATCCTTTTTTATGGTGGGGATTTTAACTGGGTATTTTATATTTAGTTATTTTGTAGACAATAACAATCCTCAATCTACCGCCTGGTTAACAGTATATTATTTCTTAGGTGGATTATGCGCCATAGCGTTTGTATTACTTCTTTCAACTCCACTAGACGAATCATCTCTTGCAAGCGACACCCCGGCTTCGCTATTGAGCGAATTTTCCGAAATGTTTAAATTATTAGCAAGCCCATTGGTACTCATATTTATTCTTTGCGCGTTTTTTTATGTATTAATTGAGCAAAGTATCATGAGTTGGCTACCCACTTTTAATAATAAGGTTTTAATGTTACCAGTTGCTTTGAGCATACAAATGGCCAGCATATTAGCAGGATCTACAGCATTGGGCAGATTTTTAGCAGGCTTGGTTTTAAAAAGATTCAACTGGTTATTAGTTTTAAGTATTTGTTTAGTAGCAGCTGCTTTGCTGGTATTGCTTGCAATACCATTATCCAATAACGCAGCGGGCAAAACAGTTACAGGTTGGGGAGATGCACCCATTGCAGCATTTATATTCCCATTAATTGGTTTATTATTAGCACCTATCTATCCGGCAGTAAACTCAATTATTTTAAGTACGCTTCCTAAGAAGAAGCATGGATTGATGTCTGGTTTAATTATTATCTTCTCTGCATTAGGAGGAACAACAGGATCTATTATCACTGGGAATATCTTTGAACGATATGATGGTCAAACTGCATTTTATTTTTCATTGGTCCCCATGAGTATTTTGATAGTTTGCTTATTTATATTTAAAAAATTACAATCTAAGGTTGTAGCTTAATTTTTCTGCCTTTTTTATAAAAATTCAATGATGTTATTACATATAGAATCACTTTCTCCATTGTATGAAGATGTTCAACGCAGTGGAATATTCTCAGACTCTAAGTTTTTTGTTGATTGTGTTCCTAAGTTTTCATCTGAAATTATTGTAGAAAAATATATAAGCACAAAAGATTCAATTGGTTTTGACTTATTCTCCTTTGTAGAAGCCAATTTTACCTATCCAAAAGAAAGAGAAGCCGTTTACAGTTCATCTAATAAAAGTATTGAATTGCATTTATCAGATTTATGGGATGAATTAACCCGTAAACCCGATCAACAGGCAGGTACTTTAATCCCTTTACCCTACCCCTATATAGTTCCTGGTGGAAGGTTTAGAGAAATATATTATTGGGATAGCTATTTTACTATGCTTGGCTTAAAAGAAAGTGGCAGAGTAGATTTGATAGAAAACATGGTGAATAATTTTGCTTATTTAATAGACCAGTTTGGATTTATTCCTAATGGAAATAGAACCTATTATTTAAGCAGAAGTCAGCCTCCCTTTTTTGCTTTAATGGTATCTGTTTTAATGGATGTTAAAGGCGCGGGTATTGTGCAATCCTATTTGCCACAGATTGAAAAAGAGTACCAATTTTGGATGGAAGGTTCTGGATCTTTAAGCCCTTCTAATGTAAAGCACAGAAGAGTTGTAAGACTAAACAATGGATCTGTTTTAAACCGCTATTGGGATGATAAAAACACTCCTAGGCCAGAAGCATTTATAGAAGATGAACAAATTGCCGCGGAATCAACTACTGAAAATAATGAAGTATACCGCAACATAAGAGCAGCAGCTGAATCTGGATGGGACTTTAGCAGCAGATGGTTTGGAGATGGTGTTAATATGCATACGATTGAAACTACCCAAATTATCCCTATCGACTTAAACTGTTTATTATTTTTTGTAGAGGTAATGATTTCAGCAGCATATTTTAATAAAAATGATCAATCAACTGGCAAAGCATTTCTAATAAAATCGGAGCAAAGAAAAAAAGCAATTCAACATTATTGCTGGAACGAAGAAAAAAAATGCTTTTTTGATTACCAATTTATCAAACAAACACAAACACCTCACTATACATTAGCTGCAACATTTCCTTTATTTTTTCACATTGCTACTATTGATCAAATTGAATCCATTGAAAAAGTAATTACTGAACAATTTCTTCAATCAGGAGGTTTAATTACAACCACCAATCATACCCATCAACAGTGGGATGCTCCTAATGGCTGGGCACCTTTACAATGGATTGCATATAAAGGGTTAAAAACAATGGATGAAAACAATTCAACTGCAGAAAAAATTAAAAAGAATTGGCTTTCTCTAAACGAAAAAACATTTACTGAAACAGGTAAAATGATGGAGAAATACAATGTATCTAATACAACAGTGATTGCAGGTGGAGGTGAATATCCCAATCAAGACGGTTTTGGATGGACCAATGGAGTTTACTTAGCCATGAAAAATAAATGAGGATCCAATTATTGAACCAACAAAATCACATACTGTATATTCATTTTTACAACACAAGTAATCCTATTTTATACATGGTTGAAACGGGCTTATTGTCCCAAAATAATTCAAAATTGTCTAAGCCTGCAATTTTAAAGTCTTCTTTAACTTCTTGCAGTGTATAGGTTTTAGCTTGTTGTATGAAAAGTTTTGTTAGCATGGATGCAAGCCATTCTCCTTCGGCCTTTCCTACACTAATTTGAATAGTTGATTTTTTTGTAACAAAACTTAAGTTGGCTATTTCCCATGTACTCCCCTTTTTAGATTTGGTAATGATTTCTGTGTCAATATATTTTCCCATCCAAATAACTTTAGCTGTTGGTTTTGTAGCAGTAAGTTCTGGTTCATTTAATATATTAGCTATATAATTTGGATCAATACTTGTTTTGGGTACTTTAAAATCAAACCATTTATGCAAGGGGTCATCTAAATGTGTGCCATGCATATAATTGAGTAATGATTTAGCCAATCCAAATCCGAATACAGTATGGTCTGCTCCTGTAAGATCAATATGATCAATATCATTATTAGCAAAACTACCTATTTTATTAGACAGCTTGCGTACATTGTATTTGGCTGGATCCATGCCTACAGGGCTATGTGCCGTCATGGTAAATAAATGCCAAAAAGCAGATTGTAGTATTCCTAATTTAAACATTTGTCTGGTCATTTCGAGCGAGTCGATTGTTTCTTGTTCTGTTTGGGTTGGAAAACCATACATCAAATACGCATGCACCATGATACCGGCTTCAGTTAAATTACGGGTTACTCTGGCAACCTGTGCAACAGTAATTCCCTTTTGAATAAGTAGTAATAGCCTATCCGAAGCAACTTCTAAACCACCCGACACAGCAATACATCCCGATTCCCTTAATAATAAACAAAGGTCTCTTGTAAAGCTCTTTTCAAAACGAACATTCGTCCACCAGCTAACTACCAATTTTCGTTTGATAATTTCTAAAGCCAATTCTCGCATAAGTGCTGGAGGAGCAGCTTCATCAACAAAATGAAATCCATTTTGCCCAGTTTGCGCAATCAAAGTTTCCATACGATCACAAAGCAATTGTGCGGCAATTGGTTCGTATAGTTTTATATAGTCTAAAGAGATATCACAAAAAGTACATTTTCCCCAATAACAACCATGCGCCATTGTTAGCTTGTTCCATCGTCCATCACTCCACATACGATGCATTGGGTTCACCACTTCAATTGCAGAAATATATTGATCGAGCAACAGATTGGAATAATCGGGGGTGCCTACTTCTCCCTGTTTATAATCTTTGCAATTGGCATTATTAAAATAAGTTACTCTCCCATTAACCAGCGCAAATGTTCTCTTGAGTTCATCTATCTTTTTATTTCCTAGTATATATTCTATGATACTTTCAATAGGAGCTTCCCCATCATCTAAACAAATAAAATCAAAAAACTCAAATACGCGTGCATCAGTTAGTGAACGCAATTCCGTATTGGCAAAACCGCCACCCATCAGCACTTTTGTATTGGGATACTGTTTTTTTATCCATTGACCGCACCGCAGGGAAGCATACAAATTTCCAGGAAATGGAACTGAAATGGCAACAATATGAGGCTGAATCGCCTCCATTTTATTGGCTAGTAATTCAAGTAGAATTTCATCTACATAACGCAATGGTTCCTGTAAGGTATTATAGAGTTCATCAAATTTATTTGCCGACCTCCCCAATTTCTCTGCATATCGGCTAAATCCAAAATAAGGGTCAACTGTTTCTTTTATTAAATCTGACAAATCCTCCAAATACATGGTAGCCAAATGTTTGGCCCTATCTTGAATACCCATTGAACCAAAGGCCCAATCTAAATCATCTACCTGATTAAATCTGGCTGCTTCAGGTAAATAATTGCGCTTGCTAATTAAATGAGCCATAGTTGAATTTTTACCTTGTAAAAACAAAATCACTTCATCTATGGTAGAAATATAATAGTCCTTTAATGCAATTATTCGTTGTATATTAATTGAATGTTCACCATTCTTAATGATATTTAATTGATCAATTTTATTAAATAACTGAGCTAACCCTTTTTTATTAAAGATGGCATTGGTAACTTCAATACCCAAGTCTGCCTGATAACTGGTTATTTGTTTGGTATTTAAAAATCCCTTGAGATAAGCAGTTGCAGGGTATGGCGTATTCAATTGCGTAAAAGGCGGCGTAATTAAAAGTACAGTAGAGCTCAAATAATAAAGTTGAATTACAAAAATAGAACAAAACAGCCATCCTTGTAGAGTGGCTGTATGCAAAATAAAATAGCCATTAGTAACCTAACCCCCAATCCCTTCCTTTCATCAATGCAGGAACTCCTTCACTAATCCATTTTGCAGGTTGCTCACCCTTTAAATAATAATCAAAAAACTGCTGTTCTCTAATTTGAATATCTTTTCTGTTTTTACGTTCTATTAAATTATGTGCTTCATTATTATAATTAAGCATCCATACTGTTTTACCCAATCTTCTCATACCAGTATACATTTCAATTCCTTGATACCAAGGCACTGCATCATCTGCATCATTGGCCATAATCACCAATGGTGTTTTAACTTTTGGCAAAGAAAATAAAGCAGAATTTTCAATATACAATTCAGGTTTCTCCCAAAGAGTGGCACCAATTCTACTTTGCGTTTTTTCATATTGAAACTGCCTATTCATTCCAGAACCCCACCTAATTCCACCATAAGCACTGGTCATATTGGCTACTGGTGCACCAGCCCAGGCTGCTGCAAACAAATTTGTTTTAGTGATTAAATAAACAATTTGAAAGCCGCCCCAACTTTGTCCTTGCAGCCCAATTTTAGTACTATCAATATACCCTTTCTTAATCAAAGCCCTGGTACCACTTACGATGTAATCATACCCACTTTTGCCAGGATATCCTATTTTATACCATATATCAGGAACAAACACAATGTATCCTCTGCTTACAAAAAAAGGAATATTCAATCTAGAAGGAGTTGGAGCAGGTGCTTGGTAATTATATAAAGTACCTGCATTTCTTTCATAGAAATACACAATCATGGGATACTTTTTTGCTGGATCAAAATTTTCAGGTTTATACAAAATACCTTCTGTTTCTTTTCCTGTATATGCTTTCCACTTAAATAATTCGGCAGTTCCCCATATATAATTAGCTTGCTGTAGATTAGGTTGATACAAATTAATCCCTTTAAGAATACTACTACTGTCTATTCCCATACTCACTTTGATATTTGGAGATTGCTGATAATTCTCTGTACTAAAACTATATACAGATGCATCTTTTGCTTTGATCACATTTGCCAATTTAAAAGGATAGCTATTTAAACCTTTCACTGTAAATATGTCTCCCATTATATATCCCTTTAACCCAGTTCCTTTATTGGTATTATTAAAAACCGACAATAATAAAGGCTGGCCATTTTTTATATATGGCTCATCCTTATCTAATACAATGTTTCTAAAAGTTAATTTTAACTTTCTACCTAACCCACCAGTTAAGCAAACAGAGGGAATAATTCCAGTAGGGTCAATTTTCCAAATATCATACATATCATAAATCAAAACAAATTCGTCGTTATCTGTCCAACCCATTACTCCATAAGCTTTTGGATCATCTGGCACATCATTTTCTTCATTATATAAAGCCACTTTAATATCTTTTCCTATCGTTACCATTTTTTGAAGCGAAGCATTGTAAGCTACAAAATTGCGCTTTACTTCATCATACAGTAATACATATTTACCTGTATAAGAAGGCATGGCATTACCTTTAAAATTTTTCAATATCATTTTTTTAAACCCCGTTTCCGGGTCAATTTCATATATATCATTCAACGCATATCCCTGCCATTGTATAGCTATTCTTTTACCTTCATCAGCAAAACCATAAAAATGTGAACCATCCCCTTCCTCTGTTAATTGAATACCTCTACCAAATGCAGATGAACCAATTTGAATAACAGATTGAGTATTAAAATCGAAGCGAGCCAGATTTGATTTTTTTAAATCATTTGGAAGATTCTTTAATTGTATTGGTTGAATATAATCATCTTTGGGTCCCCAGATATCTACATTAACCCGCTCAAATTCGGGTGTTACAGTATCTTTTATGGGTAGAATGGGTGATATGCCAAAAAATAATCTCTTTCCACTTTTGCTAAACCGAATGGTAGAAAATTCACCAATAGTTGATCCAATAGGAATTCCATTGGTATTTTTATTCGCAAGTAATTTAGCACTATCCATTCCATCCATATGATAGTACAATTGATAAAATTGCTGCAAAGATTTCACACTACTATCACGTTCTGCTAAAAAAGCCAGTTGTTTTCCATCTTCATCCATGGCAAATCCTTTTGCATCATTATAACCAACAAAAATATTGGAACTATTTCCCTTAGATAAATCAACTTTTACAACACTCGATTTTATTTTACTATCCCCTATTTTAGGAGTAGTTTTTAATAATAAAACATCCCCTTTTTTATTAAAATAATATTCACTAACCAATGGATAGGTTTTACTTTCTGCAGTAATTAAATTTACCAATACTAAGTTTGTACCCTCTTCTAAAGCATCCTGTGGTGTTTTAGGTAAATTTCCCATTCCTTTTTTAGCCAATTGCAACACGCCCATTCCATTCATTTTTACTTCATTAACCTTATTGCGAATACTATCAGCAAGGCGTATTAAACTATCTGCCCTAAATCCCATAGCATTTAACCTAGCTGCAGAATCTAATTCCATACCAGTTATAGGAGTTATTGGCAATATCTTTTCTAACAAATAGGCCATATAGTTACCTGATTCATCAGGTATCTTAAAACTTTTAATGCGGGCTATTTTTGTAATTTTACTAGATAGCAATTCTACTATTGCCAAACTGTCTTTGGGAAACTGATCTGGCCGCTTTTTTTTGATGCGTGCTTCCCTTATTTCTGCATATAATGGTTTTATTTTACAAATTAAAAATTTGCTATTGTTCGAAAAAGTCATCCCATAACCTCGGGCTATGATTGCTGTGGATTCACCCTGAGATGTCTTAATTAGTAAAGTTCCATCACCCTCTTGAGGATTTACGGTAAATGCAATGTATTTTCCATCATTGCTAATATTTCTTTCCACAATACTTTGCCAGCCATCATATACGGTATGATCTACTGGTTTTTTTTGACTAAATGCTGCTGTTGTTGATAACAACAGTACAAATGATACAATTATTCTCATGTTCAGCTTAATTTTGTAGAATCTGAAGATAATTAAACAATGAACATATTGTTTTGTTATTTAAGCATATATGATAAACGGATAAACCTATATGAAACACATCCTTACTTTAGTTTCCTTTTTATTCTTTTCTGCTTCGTTTTTTACATTAAATGCTCAAACAAATGGGGTTTTAACTGGAACGGTTGTAGACAAATCTTTTCAGAAACCGATATCTGGTGTAATTATTCAATTGGCTGGAATAAAAACAGCATTAACAGACAGTATGGGCATATTTACAATCAGTGGCATTGCCCCAGGAGCTTATACAGTTTCAATTAAAGCAGTTGGTTATAACACACAATTTAAATACAATATCGCCATAAGTGGGGGGAACGAAAATAATTTAAGTATAGAGCTAGAACCTTCTATCACCTTACTTCGCAATGTAACTGTTTCTAGTACTGCAAAAAATAAGTCGGCCAAAGCAGCTACACTAGAAACTCCATTAAGTGTTCAAAGGCTAACAACGGAGGAGATTAAAAGCAATCCTGGTGGAAATTTTGATATATCAAGAGTAATACAAGCTTTACCAGGAGTTGGAGGAACAGCAAGTACTGCTGGTTTTAGAAATGATATCATCATAAGAGGAGGTGCCCCTAATGAAAATATTTATTATTTAGACGGAATAGAAATACCCGTCATCAACCACTTTGCCACACAAGGTTCTGCGGGTGGACCTGCTGGTATTTTAAATGTTAGTTTTATTGAAGAAGTTAAATTAAGCTCTTCAGCATTTGATGCCCGATTCGACAATGTACTTTCTGGTGTTTTTGAATTCAAACAAAAAAAAGGAAATACCAATCAACTACAAGGGAATATCCGTTTAAGTGGAACAGAATTAGCCGCTACTTTAGATGGGCCTCTTTCTAAAAATAGAAAAACCAGTTTCTTAGCATCGGTTAGAAGAAGTTATTTACAATTATTATTTAAAGCAATTGACCTGCCTATAAGACCCAACTATTGGGATTTTCAATATAAAATTACCCATCAACTTACTAAAAACACAACACTTACTCTTTTAGGAATTGCGGCTATTGATGAATTTAGTTTTGCAGCCCCAAAAGAAGCAACACCAGAAAAATTATATGCGCTTAATAGTAATCCATCTATCAACCAATGGAATTATACAGTAGGTGCTAGTATTAAAAAAATAATAAAAAATGGTTACTGGAATTTAGCTATCAGCAGAAATTCTTTTAATAATCAATTAGAAAAATATGAAAATAATTTAGGGCCAGTAAAAGGGATTAAAACACTTTTCTTTAGTTCAAGAGAATCTGAAAACAAAATCAGATTCGATCTTAATCAAACATTGAATGGTTGGAAATGGAGTTATGGAGCAGCAATACAAATAGTAGATCAAACCAATACTACAGAACAAATTATTCAATCTGCAATAACAGATAACAATGGAAATATCATTACCCCTGCTTTAAAAAATGAATTTGCAGGTGCCATATCTTTTATAAAAACGGGTGCATTTACTCAATTAGGTAAACGATTTTTCAACAATACATTAGGAATTAGTGGAGGTTTAAGATTTGATCAAAATAGTTTTACAAATGATGGATTAAATCCTTTCAACACAATGTCTCCAAGAATAGCCATGAGTTTAGTGATAAGCAATAAAATTACAGTGAATGCATCTATTGGTTCATATTATAAGTTACTCCCCTATACCGTATTAGGTTTTAGAAACAATACGAATCAATTGGTAAATAAAAATACCAACTACATCAAGAGTAATCACTATGTAGCAGGTATAGAATACCTTCCTGCTTCCGATACCAGATTTACATTTGAAACATTCTATAAACAATATAATGATGTTCCAATTAGCAGTAAAAATGGTATTAGCCTATCTAATTTAGGAGGAGACTTTTCGATACTGGGTAATGAAGCGGTATCTAGTATAGGTAAAGGAAGATCGTATGGTTTTGAAATTTTTGCACAACAAAAACTAACTAAGCAATTTTATGGAGTAATTAGTTATACTTATTTTATAAGCCAATATACCAATAACAATAACGTCTTTACTGCTAGCTCTTGGGACAATCGGCACTTACTTTCTGTTGTAGGTGGCTATAAATTTAAAAGAAATTGGGAATTGGGTTTAAAATTTAGATTCCAGGGGGGTGTACCTTTTACCCCTTACGATTTAGTGATTAGTCAACAAAATTATCTAACCCTTGGAACAGGCAGCTTAGATTATACTCAAATTAATAGCCAACGGCTTAACAGCTTTAATTCAAGTGATGTAAGAATAGACAAAAAATGGTATTTTAAAAAAACTACCCTAGATTTTTTTATAGATATCACCAATTGGTATTTAGCCAAAAGTCCTGCACCAGATACTTACACATTTAAAAGAAATACCAATAATACTGCTTTTATAACTACAGACGGATTAGCCATTCAACAAAACGGAAGTAATGCTATACCCTATTTATTAAAAAATGCCGACGCTAATGTTACGCCAACAATAGGATTTATTGTAGAATTTTAATAAGTAACAAGAAAAGGTTGTATATTCAGTTATAACCTTTCCAATGCCTATTTCTACACAAGATCATTTGAAAATAGCAAGCTCTTTATGGAATGCCAGTGGGTATTACCTTGTAGAAATTGGTTTGAATGGGCTTTATTTATTTGCCAATCCTTTATTTGAAAAAACATTTATTGAACCAGGAGATACAGCAATTGGTAAGCCATATACATATGCAATAGACCCTGCAGATTTACCATTCGTACAAAATATTGTAACACTATGTTTACAAGAGCCTAGTGTAAGTAAAAGCATCCAGATTAGAAAACCAATAAAAAATAAAATATATTTAACACAGTGGGAATTCACTTGCCATGCAGATGAACAGGGCAACCCTACTTCCATTATATGCATTGGGTACGATATTACAGAAAGTGCAACCTATCAACATACCATTGAGCAATACCTTTATCAAATAAATGAATACTTAGACAGTATTACAGATGGTTTTTTCACCTTAAATAAACAATGGGAATTTGCCAGAATAAATAAAGTGTTTGAAAAAATAGCAGGAAAACCTAGAAAGGAAATGCTTGGAAAAAATTTTTGGAATTTTTTCCCTGTATTACCTAATGAGCCATATTCAAATGCCATTCAAAATGCAATGAAAAAAAATGAAACTACTCATTTTGAACAGGCTTGGACACCCAATCGTATTTATTCAGCTACCGTATACCCTTCAAAAGAAGGAATTATTTGTTATATTAAAGACATTACCTATAAAAAGCAAAAAGAAGAAGAGTTAAAAGAAAGTCAACTAAAATTAAAAGCCATTTTAGACAGTACGGTAGACTCAAATACCTTGGTAAGTATTGATAAAAAAGTACTCAGTTTTAATAGGGCAGCAAAAGAACAAACTAAAATATATTTTAGTAAAGAATTAAAAATTGGAGCGCCTATTCAGGATTATATTCCAAGGTATTTATTTGACGATTTTGAAATTAACTTTAATAAAGCCTTACAAGGAGGTATCATAAAGAGTGAGCAACATTTACAATTAAATAAAACTGAAAGTGTTTGGGTTGAATTTTTTTACCATCCAGTATTCGATGAAACGAATCATTTATTAGGTGTTTCAATTAATAGCACTTTGATAGATGAAAGAAAAAAAGCAGAATTGAAAGTGTTGGAGCAATATGAACAATTAAAAAAAATTGCTTATTTGCAATCTCATGAACTAAGAGCGCCACTCACCAATATCATGGGCAGCATTGATGTATTATCCATTTTGAAAGAAAAGATATCCGATCCAGAACTTTTAGAGGTATTAGATGGAATTAAAAGTAGTGCAGTTAAGATGGATGAAATTATAAAGAAAATTGTTCGTTCTACAGTAGATTAAATTATACTTTTTTACCAATAATAACCCTTAACATTTGCAAAATAACTGAGCATACAATTAGGGTAACCCCATAATAAAAACTAGGTTGTAAATATTTACTTTCATCAAATAATATAAAAGCCATCATAATGGCATAAACTGGCTCTAAATTGAGACTAAGATTTTGTGTAAATGCAGATACTTTTTGCAATGATTCTAACAATAGCTTCATAGCAATAATGGTACAAACCCAACTCAAAATCACTAACCATCCAAGATCTGCCCAAGTAGGTATTAAAGAAATAGAAGGATTAAAATGTACATAAAAAGGCATCAAAAAACTAAGGATAGCCAGCCCTCCTACCAATTCATACAACATAATAACGGAAGCATCCGCAATGGCTAGATTTCTTTTGTTCAATACGGTAAATAATGCTGCTAACAAAGCCGAGATTAACCCAACAATAATCCCAAGCTGATACCGATTATCAAAATGAAATATTAAATAAATACCAGCCAAATTTACTAATCCAAGGAATACTTCTACCCATCTCATTTTTTTTGTTATCAATAATGGCTCTAATAAAGCAGTAAATAAGCCAGTTGAAGAAAAGCATACTAAGGCTATGGAAACATTAGAAAGTTTAATACTCCCATAAAAACAAACCCAGTGCAGGGCAATAACTGCACCAATTAAAAATAAATGTTTAATAGATTGAACAGGAAGTAAAGGGAGTTTCCCCTTTAAATTTAGTAAAACAAATAAGCTTATAACAGTAATGAAAATTCTATACCAAACAAGGGGCATTTGATTGAGCTGAATTAAAACACCTAAAATTCCAGTAAATCCTACAAGAAATATGCCTATATGTAATTTAACCAGCGCATTTTTCATACTTAAAAATAAATTCAAACAATTAATTTTACCTAATGAATCAAAACAAATTTGATGCAATTTTATTAGAAACAAAGATAAAATCATCTAATTGGTGGAAAATGGCCATGAAAACTGTAGATAGCCATCATACCAATGAGAACGGTGTCATGTTATCTCATCATTTAGAAGCGGTTTATGAAAATATAGAAGTCATTTTTTCTATTAAAGAAAATGATTTTTACCAAGCACTCTTTGCCTTATTGTATAGCTTAAACTTAAATAAAGAAACTGTAAAAGATCATTTAAAGATTGTTGCCCTATTACATGATATTGGGAAAATAGCTGAAGATAAAAGCAAAGTAATCCCACATCCTTTAACCGGGAAACCTGCTCATAAAAGGCATGGCTTAGTTGGATTAATGGCCGCAAGGGAAATCATAGGGAATGATTTGAATCAATCAGAGCAAGACAAACTAATTATTTATAGAACAGTAGAACTACATGATATTTCTTTTGGTTTATTTAGACAATACCGAACCACAGGTGATATTCCTAAAAGTGATCAGCTTGTCTATATTGCCAAAAAAATACACCCTACCCCAGGTGCTGGTATCCTTTATTTACTACTATTCAAACTTGCCGATATTCATGGTCATAAAAATATAGAAGATGTTATATGGTTTTATAAAATAGCCGCAGCTAATTATTTTAAGGAATTTAATATAGAATTACCTATTCCTACCGAATCGGATATACGATAAAAATATATTAGTTCCGAGAATTTTTAAATGTATAATAAAAGAACATTCGCATTACATCACCATGATAAATTGTATTGGTGCTTAACCTAGGCTGATATACATTCATATATCCCAAATCGAATGAAAACGCATTATTAATTTTCTGCTTAATTCCAACAAATACCCTATTTTGATCTAGTACATCAACAGCTAAATTCTTCCCAAACTGAAACAGCAATTCATTGCTCAATGAAAGTTGAGGTAAATGATTATTTTTAAATAAACTAAAATTTGCACTAATTAAATATCGAACTCTATCCGAAAATTTTGTATCTCCATTTTTTACATCATTCACATATTGATCTTGCCATCTAAATTCATTCCGTAAACGATGCGATATACTATACCTGCGTTTATTTATATTCATACCGATTTGCTGATAAATTCTTTTTTCATCCAACTTATTGAATATACTCGAATGATAACTTGTCAAGTGTAAAGTTGCTAATCCAACAATAGCATTCAAATTCGGTTTAATTTGATACCCCACACCTATTCTACCAAATAAAAAAGAATTTGATTTAAAAAAATTATTTTCTCTAATATGAAGATCCCCCACTAAAAAATATCGAGAATATAGATACCAGTTGGAATTTATACTAACCCAAGTATAGGTATTCTTATTCTGTTGTATGGGTATCTGTTGGGAAATTCCAGACAAACTGAAAAATAGAAAACTAACAAAATAAACTGGCACAATACTTCTCATCCATTACAATTTCCTTTAACTAATTTCATTTCTCCTTTATATATTTAACTAAATAAAAGAATCAGCAGTTGAGCAGCAACTATTCTCAAAATCATCGTTAAGGGATAAACGGTAGCATACGTAACTGATGGTATATCACTGGCTGCAAATTTTGTTGCAAATGCTAATGCAGGTGGATCTGTAGAGGCTCCAGCTAATAATCCGCAAATTTCAAAATAGGTTTTTTTAAAATATAATTTTGCAATAACACCAACTAATACCAATGGTACAACTGTTATGAATATTCCCATTGCAATCCAAACATACCCTTGTCCATTCCCAAAAGCATACCCAATATTTCCACCACTACTTAAACCAACACTTGCTAAAAACAAACTAATACCTAGTTCTCGAATCATTAAATTAGCGCTATGGGTTGTATAGTTACTCAAATATAGAATATTACCAAATTTAGACAATATCAAAGCAGCAATGAGTGGTCCCCCTGCTAATCCCACTTTAACAGCCACAGGCATTCCAGGGAAATGAATGGGGAAAGACCCTAAAATAATTCCTAAAACAATTCCCATCAGTATTGGAGCCAAATCGGGCACTTCTAATAATTTTACCGAATTGCCCATTGCATCGGATACCGCTTTTACACCTTCTTCGGTGCCCACCACTTTAATACTATCCCCTAATTGTAAAAAAAGATTCCCGTGCGGAACAATTTCAAAACCAGCCCTACTTAATCGGGTTAACGTAAAATTATATTGAAATAATTCGGGTAAATCGCCCAAACGTTTGTGAGTAACTGATTTCTTTGTTACAATAATAGTTCTAGAAATTAAATTAGATTGGGAAGCATTTTTTAAATTAGCATTACTGAAAGAACCTACAATTAACTTTAATTGCTCAATTTCTTTTTTAGACGCAACAATTAATAAAATATCACCTTTTGAAAAAACAGTATCTAAAGTTGGGGTAATGATTTCTCCATCATGTAACATTCTCGATACAATGATTTTTTCCTTTAACATAGTAAATAACTTACTTAAAGGTTGCCCAATTAACATATTGTTTTCTAAATTAAAATGTTGTGATAAAGGTCTATTGGATCTAAACACATTTAATTTTCTATGTAGTTCTTTTTCTTTATCTAGATTTATTCTAAAAATTCTTTTTATCAGTAATAATGAAAATATAATTCCGAAAACGCCAAATGGATAAGCCACAGCATACGCCAACGTAATCATTGACTTATCATCAGCAGTAGCCAAAACAGTAGTAAATGCAGATTGAGCAGCAGCAAGACCTGGTGTATTTGTTACAGCACCGCTCATTACTCCTGTTAATACTGCAATCCGAAAATGAGTTAACTTAAATAAAATAACGGTAATCATTACTCCAATGAATACAACCAATGCAGCAAGTAAGTTATTATTGACCGCATTTTTCTTAAGGCTTGCAAAAAAACCGGGGCCTACTTGCAGTCCAATTAAATAAACAAATAAAACAAGCCCAAATTCTTTAAGGAAATGGTTTGCATTTTCATCTACACGAACCCCAATTGCAGAAAAAAATATACCCACAAACAAAACCCAGGTAACACCTAAAGATATTCCTGCAATTTTTATTCTACCAAACCAAATACCCAATGAAATGATTAATCCGTAGATCAATATCGTATTGGGAATACTTGATTTGGTAAATAAATCAATCAGCCAACTACTCATAAAAGAAATTAATATTAAATACTAGTTTTGCTCTGGTTCTAATTGCCATTTTTCAGGAGAACGCCATAAAGCACTTAACAATAATTCGCGCATAAATAAAAATTCTTTTGGTAACTTATCGTATATTTTTTCGAATAATGCTTCATGTGAAAGTAACTCTTGTTTACCAAGTTCGCGATCTACTGTCATGATTTTAGAAAAGTCATCTTTATTAAAAGAGTCCATCCCTGTCCAATCAAGATCTTCATAGCGTGGCATCCATCCCATAGGACTTTCTACGGCCGAAGCATACCCTCGTATACGTTGCACTATCCAAATTAAAACACGCATATTATCTCCAAACCCAGGCCACAAAAATTTACCATCCGCATCTTTCCTAAACCAATTAACACCAAATATTCTAGGTGCATTGGGTAAATTTCTACCAAATTGCAACCAATGATTTACGTAATCTCCCATATGGTACCCCATAAATGGCAGCATAGCATAGGGATCTCTTCTCACTTTTCCAATTTCACCAAATGCCGCTGCAGTTGTTTCACTTCCCATGGTTGTTGCTAAATATACCCCAAAATTCCAATTAAAGGATTGATATACCAAGGGTACACTAGTACTTCTTCTACCACCAAAAATAAAGCCATCAATTTGAACTCCATTGGGATTATCCCAATCTTTATCTACAGCAGGGTTTTGGTTAGCAGGTGCAGTAAATCGAGAATTAGGATGTGCTGCTGGCATTCCACTGTTGGGATCCCAAGGTTTACCATGCCAATCAATTAAATCAGCAGGAATTTCTTTGGTCAACCCTTCCCACCAAACATCTTTATCTGGTGTAATAGCCACATTGGTAAAAATGGTATTAGCCCGCATACTTTCCATTGCATTGGGATTGGTTGTAAAATTGGTTCCAGGAGCTACCCCAAAATATCCTGATTCTGGGTTAATAGCTACTAAATGACCTTCTTTGTTTTTATGAATCCAAGCAATATCATCGCCTACAGTAGTTACTTTCCATCCATCAAATGCTTTTGGTGGAATAAGCATAGAAAAATTGGTTTTACCACAAGCACTTGGAAAAGCTGCTGCTACATAATTTTTTTGTTTATCAGGAGATTCAATTCCCATAATAAGCATATGTTCAGCTAACCAACCTTCTTCTCGGGCCATTACAGAACCAATTCTCAAAGCAAAACATTTTTTTCCCATCAGGGCATTACCACCATAACCACTTCCATAACTAATTACCATTCGATCCTCTGGAAAATGGGAAATATACTTTACTGAAGGGTTACAAGGCCATTTGCTATCTTGTTTGCCTTCAACAATGGGATCTCCTACAGTATGAAGACATTTTACAAACTCTCCTTCAGGTATAAAACGCAGCACATCCTCACCCATCCTTGTCATAATTTTCATATTTACAACAACATATTCAGAATCGGTAATTTGCACACCATACCTTGCATAAGGAGATCCAACAGGCCCCATACAAAATGGAATAATATACATAGTTCTTCCATCCATACAACCTTCCATTAGCCCATTTAAAGTCACTTTCATCTTATCTGGATCCATCCAGTTATTGGTAGGGCCCGCATCTTCTTTTCGTCTAGAACAAATGAATGTTTTATCTTCTACTCTGGCAACATCACTAGGATCACTAAAACAGGCAAAACTATGGGGTCTTTTTTGTGGATTCAATTCTATAAAAATGCCTTTCTTTACCAGAAATTGACAAAGTGAGTCATATTCCTCTTTAGAACCATCTACCCAATGAATGGATTGTGGTTTGCATAAAGCAGCAATTTGATTTACCCATAACGATAATTCTTTTTTCACATTCATATTTTCAATAATAGATGCATTTGTTTGAGGTATCATATAATTTATTTTATTTTTTAAATTTATATATCAAAATAATGAAATAAAATTGGCAAAAACACTGACCTTCATCATAATATATTATGATTTTTGCGGTTTAACTAAAAATTAATATAGATATAAAAAAAGATAATGCTAACCCAACCAATCATCGAATTAAAAAATGTACACAAATCATTTGGGCAAACCCTTGTTTTAAAGGGTATCAACCTTAGCATTCATGCTGGGCAAGTAATTGGCTATATTGGCCCAAATGGAGCGGGGAAAAGTACCACGGTAAAGATACTATGTGGACTGATCTCCGATTATGAAGGTGAAGTATTTGTGGGAGGAATTAATTTAAAAGAAGATCCAATTGCAGCAAAGCGCTTAATTGGCTATGTGCCTGAGTTAGCAGAACTATACGATGTACTTACTCCTATTGAATTTTTAGAATTAATGGCAACACTTTACGAATTACCGAAAGACATTTCAGATGCACGAATTAAAAAAATACTTATTGCATTTGGGCTAGAAGCTAATATGGGTCAACGGATGGACAGTTTTAGTAAAGGGATGAAACAAAAAGTATTAATCGCTTCTGGAATCCTTCACAACCCTTCGATCATCATCTTAGATGAACCATTAAGTGGATTAGATGCCAATAGTGTGATAATAATAAAAGACCTCATTTTTAAATTAGCCAAAGAAGGGAAAACGGTTTTTTATTGTAGCCATATGATGGACATTGTAGAAAAAGTAAGTGATCGCATTATTTTAATTAATGAGGGCAACGTGGTAGCAGATGGAAGTTTTACTGAGTTACAAAAACAACAGGGGAATGAAAGTTTAGAAAAAATATTTGCCCATCTTACTGCAAAAGATTCCTTGAGTAAAGCTGCGGATGATTTAATGCAAGCATTTGAATAATACATGTATGGTTAACAAATTCTTTTTATTTATATTATTCCTACCTGAAAAATTGTATGAAAAATTAGGGGTTAATACGAATCAGTTAAAAGCGATTGTATCTACAAAACTTTTAATGGACAACAGAAGACCTAATAGTATTCAATATGCACAACAAAAAAAATCGGGAAAACCTATTCAATCCGCTACACGTGGAATAATGATGCTTTCCTTTTTTATGGGTATATTTTTTATTACCCCATTTATGCTCATCAATAATTCATTAACCCAATTCACTATTTTCTTTTCATTATATATTTTCTTTCTGGCCTCTACCCTTATCACTGATTTCACATCGGTACTAATAGACATTAGAGACAATGCCATTATTTTACCTAAGCCCATTAGTGATAAAACTTTTCTACTTGCTAGATTATTACATATAATCATACATGTTTCTAAAATAATGATTCCAATGGCATTACCTAGCCTAATAGTAATTGGAATTAAATATGGCATGATAGGATTGTTCGCAATCCTTTTTTTACTACCCTTAGCAACCCTTTTTTCTATTTTTATAATCAATACTGTTTATATACTTATTTTAAAAATTACTACTCCAGAAAAATTTAAATCGATCATTAGCTATTTTCAAATCATTTTTACCATTATCATTTATGCCAGCTATCAACTTGTTCCAAGATTGATGTCAAAAACAATTCTAGAAAATTATACCATACCTAAAACTACAATATATTTAATTGCACCACCTTATTGGTTTGCTGGTAGTTGGGAATTTCTTTATACTCAATCATTTTCATATAACTTATTGGTTGCATTTTTTCTTAGTATCATTATGCCCATTCTGTCAATATGGATTGTTATAAAATATTTTGCTCCAAATTTTAACCAAAAACTGGCCATGATTTCAGGAAGTGAAATGGCAGAAAGAAAAATTTCAATATCCCCTACAATCACATCAAAAAATAAACTTATAAAACGTATAGCTATTTTCTTAACAAAAAATGGTACAGAAAGAATGGGGTTTATGCTTACCTGGTTCATGACTTCTAGAAGCCGAGATTTCAAGATGCGTTTATACCCTTCTATTGGCTATTTGATTGTGTACTTTGGAATAATGTTTATCAATTCAAAAAAAATAAGTTTGCAAGATTTTAAAAATCAAACAAATGCTGGGAAACTGATATTTGTAACAGCTATTTATTTTATCAGTTTTGTAATTATGCAAGCCATCCATTTTTTACGTTTTTCTGAAAAAGAAAAAGCTTCCTGGATTTACTTTACAAGCCCTATTTCACAACCTGGTAATATCATAAGCGGTGCTGTTAAAGCAATCATATTAAAATTTTACATACCCTTAGCCTTGATGATTTCAATGCTAGGCATAGCGTTTATTGGAATTGGGATAATACCTAATTTACTTTTAGGATTGGTTAATCAGGTGTGTATTTGTTTTTTAATTGCCTATATCAGTTTAAATGAATTGCCATTTTCTAGAACAGAGCCTATTGCAAATAAAGGGGGAAATTTCATAAGAGGATTATTCTCCTTACTGATACCTTTTGGAATGGCAACAGTACATTTTTTTGTATATAATTTCATGCCAGTCATTTTTATTCTATTGGCATTATCTATGGTGGCTACTTGGCTGGTTTCTGAGGCTGTTTACAATAGAGGATGGAAAGATTTGGCAACTGCAAAATGAGCTTCTTAAAGTGATTAAGCTTTGGTGATTTTTTTTACTCTTTGATGATAATCTTTGAACATACTTTGCCATTGAATACTAATTACACCCAATACCCCTTCTTTTATAATACCATGATTCATTTTACTAATACCTATTTTTCTGTCTTTGAAAATTATGGGTACTTCTTTTATTTTAAAACCTAATTTCCAAGTAGCAAACTTCATTTCAATTTGAAATGCATATCCAACAAAAGAAATCATTTCAAAATTAATGGCTTCTAAAACTTGTATTTTATAACAAACAAATCCTGCTGTAGGGTCTTTGATAGGCATCCAAGTAAGCAATCTGGTGTAGATTGCGCCACCTCTAGAATATAACTGACGATCAAGGGGCCAATTTTCTGTTTTTCCACCTTTTACATATCGGCTTCCAATACTCAAGTCTGCGTGCTCAAATTTGCAAGCATAGTACAGTTTTTCTAAATCATGAGGATCATGAGAAAAATCAGCATCCATTTCAAAAACATACTGATATCCCTTTTCCATACACCATTTAAACCCATGTATATAAGCAGTTCCCAAACCTAATTTACCTTTTCGTTCTTCTAAAAAAAGTAAGCCGGGGTATTTAACAAGTAAAGCTTTTACAATCATGGCAGTTCCA
>JAVHPL010000174.1:0-8554 GCA_036170555.1 Sediminibacterium sp.
ACATGATTAGCATTAGCCACTGCTTTAAAAGATTTCTACTGCATACTTAAAAAGACTTTTCCCAACTCTTTCAGTGAAAGAGAGGCAATTTTGCATTTCACATGATTAGCATTAGCCACTGCTTTAAAAGATTTCTACTGCATACTTAAAAAGATGGTGAAAATATATGATATATTTTTGGTATGTGTAATTCTTTTTGAGGGTAAAAAAGCTTTTTTTTAGGCTAAATGCAGGTTAAGCTAAAAAAAATAGAAAAAATGGCTAAAAAAAACAATAAAAACTTGTCTGTTCCATTACAGGTCCTTACCTTTGCAACCCCAACGTAAAAATTGGTTTTTGACTATGTCTCAACGAATCAGAATTAAATTGCAATCATACGACCACAATCTGGTAGATAAATCTGCAGAAAAGATCGTAAAAACAGTTCGTAGTACAGGTGCAGTGGTAACAGGTCCTATTCCTTTGCCTACGCATAAAAGAATTTTTACTGTATTACGTTCTCCACACGTGAATAAGAAGAGCCGTGAGCAATTCCAATTAGCTACGCACAAGCGTTTAATGGATATTTACACTTCTTCTTCAAGAACCGTGGATGCATTGAGTAAGTTAGACCTTCCATCTGGTGTGGAAGTTGAGATTAAAGCATAATAAATAAGTCATTTCCTTAAGAAAGGAATTGATTGCTCTTATAAAATAACATTCATCTGCCAACTTCCATATGGGAAAGAAAGCAGCTCTGATTAAAGAATTCCTCATCATATAATGTGTTGAGGGTACATATAAACAGGCCCTTCGAGGTTTGTTTACTACCAGTACTTCCCCTTCCAGTTCATATTGGAAAACAACGGAAAAGGTTGGTAGCAAACAAGGATTGAATCCCGCTTCATCGGCGGGATGTCCTCATAACCAAGCGGGGCATAAACCGCAAACGATGAAAGGAATTATTGGTAAAAAAATCGGGATGACCAGCATCTTCGCTGCTGATGGCAAGCAAACTGCTTGTACCATTATAGAGGCTGCCCCCAATACCGTTACACAGATTAAAACAACGGAAACTGACGGTTATTCTGCTATTCAATTGGGTGTTGGCGACAAGAAAGAAAAACATTCTACAAAAGCCGAGTTAAATCACTACGCAAAAGCACAAACTGCTGCTAAGAGATTCGTTAAAGAATTTCGAGACTATTCCATAGAAAAAAATTTAGGAGAAACGATCACTGTTGAAATCTTCTCAGAAGGTGACAGCGTTGAAGTTGTTGGTACTACAAAAGGTAAAGGTTTCCAAGGTGTTGTAAAACGTCATGGATTTTCTGGTGTGGGTGAAGCAACACATGGTCAGCACGATCGTTCTCGTGCTCCAGGTTCTATTGGAGGTTCATCATATCCTGCAAGAGTATTCAAAGGTATGAGAATGGCTGGTCGTATGGGTGGAGACCGTGTAAAAATGAAAGGATTAAAAGTAGTTAAAATATTTCCCGAAAAGAACTATATCCTAATTAGTGGATCTGTACCAGGTAATAATGGTTCAATCGTTTTAATCCAGAAATAATCAACCTGTTTAACTGACAGAATAATTTTAAGATCATGCAAGTAGATGTTTTAGATATAAAAGGAATAAAAACCGGCAGAACGGTTGAATTACCACAGGAAATATTTGGTATTGAGCCAAATGACCATGTAATTTACTTGGCTGTGAAGCAATATCTTGCCGCACGCCGTTCTGGTACACATAAAGTTAAAACTCGTGCTGAAGTACAGGGTGCTAGCCGCAAACTGCACAAGCAAAAAGGTACAGGTGGTTCTCGTAAAGGTAATATTCGTAACCCTTTATATAAAGGTGGTGGTACCATTTTTGGACCCAAACCTCATTCATACGATTTTAAATTAAATCGTAAAGTAAAGGATCTAGCCAAAATTTCTGCGCTTAGCTATAAAGCAAAAGACAGCGCAATCATTGTAGTGGAAGAAATTACAATGGATGCACCAAAAACAAAGCAATTAGTTGATATCATGGATAACCTTAAAGTGTCTGATAAAAAAACACTTATTGTTTTGCCAGAATACAACGACAATGTATACCTCAGTACCCGTAATGTTCCCAATATTGCCAGCACTTTATTAGCTGATGTAAATACTTACGACATTATGAATGCAGATGTATTAGTTATCACAGAAAATACTGCCAAAATCTTCTCTGAAGATGAAGCAGGAGTAGAAGCTTAATTTAAGTAACGTTTCAATAATTCAAAATGAGACAGTCAGAAATTTTAATAAAGCCAATCTTAACAGAGAAAGCAAATGCACAGCAAGAGTCTTTGAGAAGATATGCTTTTAAAGTAGATCGCAAGGCAAACAAATTAGAAATAAAAAAAGCAGTAGAAGCATTTTATGGCGTGAACGTAATTGATGTAAATACTGCAGTTGCACCAGGAAAAAATAAAGCACGTTATACAAAAGCTGGTTTTATTCAAGGAATGAAATCTGCTTACAAAAAAGCTTTTGTAACTGTAGCCGAAGGAGAAACAATAGATTTATACGCAAATATTTAATTTATAGTCGCGGAGCTGAAAAGTTCGCATTAAACAAATAAGAAATGGCACTAAAAAAGTACAAACCAATTACAGCCGGCACTCGTTGGAGAATTGGTAATGCTTATGCTGAAATTACCACTAACAAGCCCGAAAAAAGTTTGTTAGAGCCACAGAAGAATACTGCTGGTCGTAACTTCCAAGGTCGTCGTGTGATGCGTTACATGGGCGGTGGAAATAAGCAACATTATCGTATTATAGATTTCAAGCGAAACAAAAAAGATATTGCTGCAACAGTAGTATCTATTGAATACGATCCAAATCGTACCGCGTTTATTGCTTTGTTGCAATATGCAGATGGAGAAAAAAGATATATTATTGCGCCTCAAGGATTACAGGTTGGTGCAACAGTAATTGCAGGTGATGAAGTTGCTCCTGAAATTGGAAATGCATTGTTGATGAAGAATATGCCATTAGGTACCATGATTCACAACATAGAAATACAACCAGGTCAAGGTGGTAAAATGGTAAGAAGTGCAGGTACTTCTGCTCAGTTAGCCAATAAGGAAGAAAAATACGCTGTATTAAAAATGCCTTCTGGTGAATTGAGAAAAGTGTTGATCAACTGCTGTGCAACTGTTGGGGTTGTTTCTAACAGTGACCATAATTTAGAAACTGCAGGTAAAGCTGGTAAGAATCGTTGGAAAGGTGTTCGTCCTCGTGTTCGTGGTGTTGCCATGAACCCTGTAGATCACCCAATGGGTGGCGGTGAAGGTAAAGCTTCTGGTGGTCATCCACGTAGTAGAACAGGTAAGTATGCAAAAGGTGAGAAAACTCGTACCAAAGGAAAAGGTAGCGATAAGTTGATCATTCAACGCAGAGATGGAAAAAAACTAGCTAAGTAATTTATAAAGCCAGTAATAGTAAACAAATAAACTAATAGACCAGTAAACTAAAATAATTATGGGTCGTTCGATTAAAAAAGGTCCTTACGTAGACGCTAATTTAGAAGGTAAAATTGTTGCAATCATCGATGGCAAGGTTAAGAAAAATGTAATCAAAACTTGGAGTCGTCGCAGTACAATTACCCCTGATTTTGTGGGACATACTTTTGCAGTGCATAACGGTAATAAGTTCATCCCTGTATATGTAACCGAATTCATGGTAGGTCATAAATTAGGTGAATTTTCTCCTACCAGAAATTTTAGAGGACACGCAGGAACTAAAAAATAAACAGTCTGAGTGATAGATAGATTTGAAATAGTAATCTGTCAATTACTCGATCTCAAACAAAAAAGAAATGGAAGCAGTAGCTAAACTGAACAATTATCCAACAGGTCCGCTTAAGATGCGCCTGTTAGCCGATGTGATCCGTGGAATGGAAGTGGAGAAAGCCCTGGCAATCTTAGAACATCATCCTCAGCACAATGCCATTCCATTGGCAAAATTGCTGAAGAGTGCAATTAGTAACTGGGAGCAAAAGAACAATGGTGCAAATGCGGCAGACAGCAATTTGGTTGTTAAAACGGTATTTGTAGACGGAGGAAGAGTATTAAAACGGATGCGTCCAGCTCCACAAGGCCGTGGTTACAGAGTACGTAAGCGCAGCAACCATGTAACATTAATCGTAGATTCTAAAACTAATTAGTAAAACCATTATATGGGTCAGAAAGCAAATCCAATTGGTAACAGGTTAGGCATCATCCGCGGATGGGACAGTAACTGGTATGGTAGTAAAAAAGACTATGCATCCAAACTGATCGAAGATCATAAGATCCGTACCTACTTGAGTGCCCGTATCAACAAAGGTGGTATCGCAAAAATCGTAATCGAGCGTACGCTTGGTAAGTTAATTGTAACCATTCACACATCTAAGCCAGGAATTATTATTGGTAAGGGTGGCGGAGAAGTTGATCGTATCAAAGAAGAACTGAAGAAATTAACCGGTAAAGAAGATGTTCAGATTAATATTCTGGAGATCCGCAGACCCGAACTAGACGCAACCATTGTTGGAGACACCATTGCTCGTCAAATTGAAAATCGTATTAATTTCAAACGGGCAACTAAAATGGCCATTGCTTCTACACTCCGTATGGGAGCAGAAGGTATCAAGGTGAAATTAAGTGGTCGTTTAGGTGGTTCTGAAATTGCCCGTAGTGAAGAGTTTAAACAAGGACGTACTCCTTTACATACATTCCGTATGGATATTGATTACGCCAATGTATTTGCCCAAACTGTATACGGTAAAATTGGTATTAAAGTGTGGATCTGTAAAGGAGAAGTACTTGGTAAACGTGAACTGAATCCAAACTTTGTTGGTGGAAAAAATGATATGAGTGATAGAAGAGATCGTGTGGGTGGAGATGATCGCAGACAAGGTGGAGATAGAAGAGATGACAGAAGAGGTGGTGGAAGAGGAGAACGTAGAAATTAATCATTTACAATTCGTAATTAGTGATAATTACAGTTTGATATAACCGAGGTTGAAAGACCTTCGACTAAAAAGCTAAGAAATGTTACAGCCGAAAAGAAGCAAACATAGGAAGCAGCAAAAAGGACGTATACGCGAAGTGGCAAAGCGTGGTGCTGCTATATCATTTGGATCATACGCGTTAAAAGCATTAGAACCCATTTGGTTAACCAATCGCCAACTAGAGTCTGCTCGTCAGGCAATGACTCGTGCTATGAAGCGTGAAGGAAATGTATGGATTAGAGTTTTCCCTGATAAAATTATTACACACAAGCCTGCAGAGGTGAGAATGGGTAAAGGTAAGGGTAACCCAGAATATTGGGCAGCAGTAGTTGAACCAGGTCGTATCATTTTCGAATGTGATGGTGTTACGGAAGCTGTGGCTAAAGAGGCAATGGGCCTTGCAGCACAAAAATTACCAATTGCTACAAAGTTTATCGTAAGAAGAGATTTGCAAGCATAACCAAAAAATAGATATTGCAATGGCTAATAAAAAAACATACGAATTCAATAAAAACCTAAAAGATCTTACCGTGGTAGATCTTCAGGCAAAGATTCAGGAAGATCAATTGAGATTAAAAAAATTAGAGTTTGCACATGCAATCTCTCCTTTAGAAAATCCAATGAATATCCGCGGTCTTCGTAGAGATATTGCCCGTTTGAAAACGGAATTGAAGAAAAAAGAAATGGGTATTTAAACCATAAATTAAACACAATGGCTGAAAGAAATTTGCGCAAAACAAGGACAGGGATCGTTACTAGCGATAAAATGGATAAAACCATTACTGTTGCGGTTGAAAGGAAAGTAAAACACCCTATCTACGGAAAGTTCGTAAAGAAAACTACCAAGTTCCATGCTCACGACGAAAAAGGAGAGTGTACAATTGGTGATGTAGTAAAAATAATGGAAACCCGTCCGCTTAGTAAAACAAAGCGTTGGAGACTGGTTGAAGTAGTTGAAAAAGCGAAATAAGTTGATGTGGTTGTGTAAAGCAACTGCAAAAATAGAATAGTAAAAACTGCTCAAAGCCAAAAGCTAAGAGCCCAAAGCTTAAATAAAATGATTCAGCAAGAAAGCAGATTAAACGTGGCTGACAATAGTGGTGCAAAAGAAGTTCTTTGCATCAAAGTATTGGGTAACAGCGGTCAGGATTATGCTAAAATTGGCGACAAAATTGTTGTTACTATAAAAGATGCAATTCCTGCAGGTGGTGTTAAAAAAGGAACAGTTTCAAAAGCAGTTATTGTTCGAACAAAGAACAAATTGCGTAGAAAAGATGGTTCTTATATCCGTTTTGATGACAATGCTGTTGTGTTGTTAAACACATCAGATGAGCCTAGAGGTACACGTATATTTGGACCAGTAGCAAGAGAATTGCGTGATAAAGGATACATGAAAATTATTTCTCTTGCTCCTGAAGTATTATAAAAAAAGCTAAAAGCTAAATAAAATGAGTACAAGATTTAAAGCCAAATTCAGCATCAAAAAAGGGGATACCGTAGTGGTTATTACCGGAGATGATAAGGATTTGAAAAAGCCACGAAAAGTGTTGGAGGTAATTGTAGATAAAGGACGTGTAGTTGTTGAAGGTGTGAATATTGTTACCAAGCACACAAAGCCATCTGCACAAAATACAAAAGGTGGTATTGTTAAAGTTGAAGCACCTATTAATATCAGCAATATTATGTTGTGGGATGCTAAGAAAACTGAGCCAACAAAAGTGAAACGTACCCGTGAAAATGGTAAATTAATACGTGTATCTAAAAAATCTGGGGAGGTAATCAAATAATGAGTACTGAAAAATATACACCAAGATTAGCAGCTAAGTATAGCAAAGATGTTGTACCTGCTTTGATGAAGAAGTTTGCATATAAAACTATAATGCAAGCTCCTAAGTTAGAAAAAATCTGTATTAACCGTGGTGTTAACGGAGCGGTTACAGATAAGAAATTAATAGATGTTGCTGTTGAAGAGCTCAATACCATCACTGGTCAAAAAGCTGTTCCAACCATGTCTAAAAAAGATATTTCTAATTTTAAGTTGCGTAAAGGAATGCCTATTGGTGCCCGTGTAACTTTAAGAGGTGAAAAAATGTTCGAATTCCTAGACAGATTAGTTTCTGTTGCCTTGCCACGAGTTCGTGACTTTAAAGGAATTAGCGATAAAGCTTTTGACGGACGTGGAAATTATACATTAGGGGTTACAGAACAAATCATTTTCCCTGAAATCGACATCGATAAAGTGAATAAGATTACTGGTTTGGATATCACTTTTGTAACAAGTGCAAATACCAATGAAGAAGCATATGAATTGCTTAAAGAATTGGGGATGCCGTTTAAAGGAACAACCAAGAAAGATTAATTAAACACAGAATTTTACAACATTATGGCAAAAGAATCAGTAAAAGCCAGACAAAAGAAGCGTGAAAAAATGGTAGCACAGTATGCAGAAAAACGTGCAGCTTTAAAAGCCGCAGGTGATCAAGCAGGGCTGGATTTGCTTCCAAAAAATGCTTCTCCGGTGCGTTTAAAAAACCGTTGTCAGCTTACAGGAAGACCAAGAGGTTACATGCGTTACTTTGGCTTGTCAAGGATTATGTTCCGCGATATGGCTTTGAACGGAATGATTCCAGGTGTAAAAAAAGCAAGCTGGTAATATTCCAGTTTGGTAAACCAAATTTAGAACTAGAATAATAATAATTATATGGTAACTGATCCTATAGCAGACTTCTTAACTAGAATTCGTAATGCTCAGTTGGCTGGTCATAGACTGGTTGAAATTCCTGCATCTAATCTTAAGAAGCGCTTAACAGAAATTTTGTACGAACAAGGATATATCCTCAAGTACAAATTTGAAGACGATAATAAACAAGGCCTCATCAAGATCGCACTGAAGTACGATCCTAATACCAAGGTTCCTGCAATTCGTTCTTTAGAAAGAGTAAGCCGTCCGGGTTTACGTCAGTATGCAAAACCTGCTGAAATTAAGCGTGTAATTAATGGGCTAGGTGTAGCTATTTTAAGTACTTCAAAAGGAGTACTAACAGATAAGCAAGCGAAAGCGCAGAATGTTGGTGGTGAAGTGCTGTGTTATATTGCATAAATAAATTGTTCCGACAATTAAGCCTCTTAGTCGTGGCTGAACACGGAGCTTGTTCTTAATAATTTAAAAAATCGACTATGTCTCGTATAGGTAAACAACCAGTAGTTATTCCAAGTGGAGTTACGCTTTCAGTTAATACTGAAAATATTGTAACAGTGAAAGGACCAAAGGGAGAATTAAAAGAAGCCATTGATAGAGATATCAAAGTAGAGATCAAGGATAATGAAATGACTTTTGTTCGTCCTACAGACCAAATTCGCCATAGGGCAATGCATGGTTTATATCGTTCATTGGTTAATAATATGGTAAAGGGGGTAACTGAAGGCTACAAGAAAGAATTAGAATTAGTGGGTGTGGGTTTTAAGGCTGCAAATACAGGTAATTTGTTAGATCTTGCTTTGGGTTATTCTCACAATATCATTTTTGAAGTACCTAGTGAATTAAAAGTTACTA
>JAVHPL010000175.1:0-6117 GCA_036170555.1 Sediminibacterium sp.
AACCGAAACAAAGGCCGTGTAATTTTAAATGATTAAGCTGGGTTGTTATCCTTTTCTTTCATGCCTTCTTCTAATTCTTTCTTCACGTTGTTCTTAGCATCGTTGAATTCACGAATACCTTTTCCCAAACCTTTCATGAATTCAGGGATTTTTCTACCCCCAAATAAAACCAGCACTACTAATCCTATAATAAGTAATTCTTGAAAACCAAAATTTCCCATATTGATCGTTTTAAGATTGTAAAGTTAGTGTAAAACCTTAGCTGCCCAAGTAAATAATGTTAATATATCCAATACGCCAATAAAAAAGCGTTCCATCCATTGCGGAAGGAACGCTTTTACAATATAATTGAATATTAGTAACGTTTTTCTTTAATACGGGCACTTTTACCACTACGCTCACGTAAGTAAAACAATTTTGCACGACGTACTTTACCTACTTTGTTTAATACAATAGAATCTATATTAGGAGAGAGGATGGGAAACAAACGCTCTACACCAATTCCATCAGATATTTTACGTACAGTAAAAGACGATGTAGCTCCATTTCCTTGTAATTTTATTACATCTCCACGAAAGCTTTGGATACGCTCTTTACCACCTTCTACAATCTTATAGTTCACGGTGATATTGTCACCTGCTTTAAACTTAGGATGCTCTCTGCCAGTAGTTAACTGGTCGTGTACAAACTGAACTGCTGCGTTCATAACTTTTAATTTTTGCGGACGGCAAAGGTAGTGAAAAAATCTACATTCCGAAACCAAATATGATTTTTTTTACCTGGCAACGTTTACAGCCCTTTTTTCTCTAATAACGGTTACTTTAATTTGTCCGGGATAGGTCATTTCGGTTTGTATCTTTTGGGCAATTTCAAAACTGAGTTTATCGCTGTCTATATCGGATACCTTATCTGCCTCTACAATTACGCGTAACTCACGTCCGGCTTGAATTGCATAGGCTTTCTCTACCCCTGTATAAGCCAGGGCCATATTTTCTAAATCTTTAATGCGCTGAAGGTATTGCTGCATAATTTCCCTTCTGGCTCCAGGTCTTGCTCCACTAATGGCGTCGCAGGCCTGTATAATAGGAGAAATTACATAAAGCATTTCCATTTCATCATGGTGTGCACCAATGGCATTTACTACGGCTGGGTTTTCCCCGTATTTTTCAGCTAGTTTAGCCCCTAATAAGGCATGGCTTAGTTCAGTTTCTTCATCAGGTACTTTACCTATATCATGCAATAAACCTGCTCTTTTGGCCAATTTTGGGTTTAAGCCCAATTCTGCTGCCATAATTCCGCATAAATTAGCCGTTTCCCGGCTGTGCATCAATAGGTTTTGTCCGTAAGAACTTCTGAACCTCATTTTACCTACAATTCGAATGAGTTCCTTGTGCAGCCCGTGAATGCCCATTTCTATCACTGTACGTTCCCCTATTTCCATAATTTGCTCTTCTAATTGGCGTCGGGTTTTTTCTACTACTTCCTCAATACGGGCTGGGTGAATTCTACCATCAGCAACCAATCGTTGCAAACTTAAACGGGCAATTTCTCTTCTTAATGGATCAAATGAAGATAAAATAATGGCTTCTGGTGTATCATCTACTATTAAATCTACCCCAGTTGCTGCTTCAATGGCACGAATATTTCTACCTTCTCTTCCAATAATTTGACCCTTTATTTCATCGGTTTCCAAATTAAATACGGTAACGGTATTTTCGATGGTTTGCTCCGCAGCTGTTCTTTGAATAGATTGAATTACAATTTTACGGGCTTCTTTATTCGCCTTTAATTTAGCTTCTTCAATAATGTCTTGTTGTAAAGAAAGGGCCTGTGTATATGCTTCTTGTTTTAAGCTTTCAATTAATTGTGATTTGGCTTCTTCTGCACTTAAATTGGCAATTTTTTCTAATCGGCGGATATGCTCTTCTTGGTGTTTTTCTAATTCTGTTCTTTTATTATTAACTACCTCAATTTGCCGGTTTAGGTTTTCTTTAATTACTTCATTTTCTTTTAACTGCTTGTCTATTGCAGCTTCTTTTTGATTGATGACAATTTCTTTCTGCTTTATGCGGTTTTCTGTGTCGCCAATTTTGCGGTTTTTTTCTAGAATTTCTCTATCATGATCCGCTTTTAATTGTACAAAACGCTCTTTAGCTTCTAACTGTTTTTCTTTTTTTACCGTTTCGGCCCTTAGTTCGGCTTCTTTTAAAATGGTTTTAGCCTGATTTTCAGCGTCTTCCAGTTGTTGCTTGGTGTTTTTGGCAAAAATAAATCTACCCGCTATAACTCCTATAATGAGTGAAATAGCGCCGATTATAATTGATAATATTACTTGATCCATGATGTTGGCAAGGGTTTAAAAAGTTCACAATCCTATTTTCTTTTTCACATCTCATATTTACATAATAAGTGATGATATTCACGAAGATAACAAGAAGATGGCAGAATGTGGAATTGAGTACGCGAATTTTATGGGCTATGCTTTTTTCTCTTCTTCCAAGGCTTTTTCGATCATTTTTTCTAGTTCATCCAATTTTTGGGCGGCATCATTCCATTGTACAGGTTGGGAACCTGCTGCTTTTTGCTCGGTAGCAAACCAAAGTAGCACCATGGCAATATAATCTTGCATGTCTTTGCCAGCAAATTCCGATTTAAAAGCACTAATTTTTTCATTAATGAGGGATGCGGTTTTACGCACCATTTCTTCATCGGTTTGCTCTATTTTTAAACGATAGCTTCTATCGGCAATAACAATATTTATGGGGAGTAGGTTTTCCATATAATTAAGCATGTAATAATGCCAGGCATTTTTCTATTTCTTTAAGATAAGTATCTATTTTTTTTTGTAATGCCTGTTTTTCTATATCATTAAATGGAGTACCTGTTATTTGTACCGCAGCAATTCTTTGTTCCATTTGTGCCAACTGTTGTTGTTGGTTTTCTTGTTCGGCATGCAATACAACCAGATCTCTCTGCAGTTTACTATTTTCTTTTTGTAACTGCTTATATGTTTTAATAAGTAGTTGCAATTTTTCTTGCAGGTGAACAATATGGGTATTGATATCCATTTTATTTTCTTATTTCGGCCTGTATCTCTTTTTCAAAACTCACAATCAACTTATGCATCATGCCATCTATTTCTGCGTCGGTAAGTGTTTTACTATCATCTGAAAAAGTAAAACTCACTGCCATTGATTTTTTATCCTTACCTAATTTTTCACTTTCAAATACATCAAACAAGTTTACTTGTAAAAGTTTAGGCAATTTAATAGATTGAACGCAGTTTTCAATAGCTGAATAAGAAATGCTTTTATTTACTACTAATGCTAAGTCTCTTTGTACTGTTGGAAACTTGTTTACCTCTTTGTAAACAATTTTCTTTTTTTGAACGGCCGCAATAATTTTACTAAACAGTAAATCTACCATATATACTGGCTGTTTTATATCGAATGCTGCCAGTTTTTCGTTGCTTACGGTAACAATTTTACCAATCATTAATTTCTCTGCAGATACCAATACCTCATTGGTTTTTTCAGTAGCTATTTCAAATTTAATATTACCCAATCCGCACCATTGCAATAAAGCGTTGGTGAGACCCTTCATAGCAAAAAAATCTTGCTCATTGGGTTGATGCTTCCATCCTTGTTCATGGGCATTACCTGTTGTATATAAACAAAAATGTTCTTCTTCTTTGTAGGTATCTTCCTTGGTATAATACGTTTTACCCAATTCAAATAGTTGTAGATTATTATTTTTTCTGTTGAGATTATACGCAATGGTTTCTAACCCACTTTCTAACATAGATGGTCTTAGTACATCAAGATCGGCACTAAGGTTATTGATCATTTTAACCGTTTGTGCCAGAGTGGCTTCATCAAAATATTTACTATTGGTGATAGAATTGGTTATGATCTCTGTAAATCCTTTACCTACAAGGAATCCAGCAATTTTTTCTTTGATATTTTCTTTATACCCAAACTGATCTACCGCTGGGCTAATATGAATCATGGTAGGAATGTCTACATTGTCTAGCCCATCTATTCTTAAAATTTCTTCTACTATATCTGCTGCTAAACTAATATCAGGTTTGCTGTACGGAACTTCTACCATCAACTCGTCTATTCCTTCTTTTGCAATGGTAAATCCCAATGCAGTTAAAATGCGTTTTACTTTATCTGCATGGTAATTTTTGCCACTTAATTTTTTTAAATAATGGTTCTTGATCAATACCGTAACTTTTGGTTTTGGGTTGGGATAGATATCTATGATTTCGCTAGAAATTTCTCCACCGGCTACTTCTTTTATGAGTAGGGCTGCGCGTTTTAAAACATTTACAATATTAGAAATATCAATCCCTTTTTCAAATCTGGTTGCTGCATCGGTTCTTAAACCATGGCGAATAGATGTTTTGCGAATGCTGAGCGAATTAAAACAAGCACTCTCTAAAAATATGCTGGTGGTATGGTCGGTTATACCAGTTTTTGCTCCTCCAAATACACCTGCAATACACATGCTTTCGTTTGCATTGCAAATCATTAAATCTTCGGCAAATAATTTTCTTTCCTTATTGTCTAACGTAATAAAAGTAGTACCGGCGGCTACATTTTTTATTACAATTTCATTGCCCTCTATTGTGGCTAAATCAAATGCATGAAGGGGTTGGCCCGTTTCGTGTAAAATGAAATTGGTAATATCTACCACATTATTGATGGTTCTTACACCAATGGCGGTTAATTTATTTACTAGCCATTCGGGAGATGGTTGTATTTGAATACCTGTAATAGTAACCCCTGCGTATCGTAAACAATCATCTTGATTTTCTACGGTTACTTTAATAGGTGTATTGGTATTGTTTACTTTAAATCCATTGGCATAAGGCGTTTTTACCCTGGTTTCTTTTTGGTGATGGGTTAAATAGGCTGCCACATCTCTTGCTACACCCAAATGACTCATCGCATCCATTCTGTTTGGCGTTAATCCTATCTCATAAATCCAGTCGGAATAAGGATTAAAATGACTTGCAGCAGGAGTGCCCGGTATTAAGTTGTTTGGTAATACCATAATTCCGTCATGGCTATAACCCAATCCTAGTTCGTCTTCTGCACAAATCATTCCCATGCTTTCTTCGCCCCTTATTTTAGCCAGTTTCATGGTCATGGGGGCTCCATTCATTGGATAGATGGTTGCTCCTATAGTAGCTACGGCTACTTTTTGGCCTGCTGCTACATTGGCAGCGCCACATACCACTTTTAAGGGTGATTCTTTTCCGATATTAATCGTAGTTAACTTTAACTTATCTGCATTAGGGTGCTGCTCACAGGTTAATACCTCCCCAATTAGCACCCCAGTTAATCCACCCTTTATTTTCTCATACTGCGTTAAGCTCTCTACTTCTAAACCAATAGACGTAAGGATTTTAGACAATTGAGCGGGTTCAATTGCATCTGGTAAATATTCACAAAGCCAATTGTAACTGATAGTCATAGTAATACAGCGATTGTTAAAAATGCGAATTTAAGGTATTCGGCGTAAGTGGTTTATTTCTGTTTCAATATCAATCTTAGCGATGTGTTTTTAGTAAAATAAGCCCAAACCCAATTGATAAAGATGATTATTTTATTTCTTACACTAAGAATGAGCATTAGGTGCAGAAACATCCAAACTAACCAGGCAAAATATCCTTTGAAGTTGTAAAAGGGTAAATCTACCACTGCTTTATTTCGTCCAATAGTGGCCATAGATCCTAGGTCTGTATACTCAAATTCTTTTTGAGGAGTATTATTCGTTTGGCGCTTCAGATTTTTTGCCAAGTTCTTTGCTTGATTAATTGCTACATTGGCTAATTGTGGATGACCCTTTGGGTACTTGGGAGTCTCCATTAAAGCGATGTCTCCAATGGCATAAATATTATGGGTTTCTGCAACTAAGTTGTTTCTGTTAACCGCTATTCTATTTCCTTGTTTCATTGCGGTTGAAGGCAGACCAATTATTTTGTTACCAATTACCCCCGCTGCCCAAATAACTGTTTTTGATTGTAGGGTATTTTGCTGAAGCTGCTTTTGCCATTTCGCTCATACTATTTAATGTATGCTTACTACCTTCTATTAAGTTGATATT
>JAVHPL010000175.1:6217-30865 GCA_036170555.1 Sediminibacterium sp.
CCATTTCGCTCATACTATTTAATGTATGCTTACTACCTTCTATTAAGTTGATATTGAATTCTGCAAAGTTGATTCCCGGATAATCTTTGGGTAAAATATCTTTTTTTATTTCTGCAAATGCGCCTGCTAATTCAACTCCTGTTGGGCCTGCGCCCACGATGATTAAATTTAATAAAGCTGCTTTGTCTTTTTCTTCTGCGGAAATAATGTCTTCGAAAGTTTGAAGAATATGATTTCGAATTTCTATTGCATCGTTTGTTGTTTTTAATGTATAACTGTGTTTTCTTATTTCCTCATTTCCGAAAAAATTAGTGGTGCACCCAACAGCTATAACCAGTACATCATAATTGAATGACCCAATTGATGTTTCAATTTTATTTTCAGTAGTGTTAACCGAAAGCAATTCCGCTAATCGGATCTGCAGGTTTCTTTTACACTTAAAAATATTTCTAAGCGGAAAGGAAATGCTTGCTGGTTCCAACTGTGATGCTGCTACCTGATAAAAAAGGGGTTGAAATTGATGGTGATTAATTTTATCTATTAATAAAATATCAAATAATTTTTCATCAAGATGCTTAATAAGTTGTACCCCAGCAAAACCACCACCTATTAAAATGATTTTCTGTTTTGTTTTTAGTTCCAAAATAGATCAGTTGTATTGTCAACAAAATGATCCGCTGAATCCATATTAAGTATTGCCTGAATATTTTCTGGTGTGGCTACTTCTTGTATGCGATTAAAAAGTACTCTTTCTTCAAAACGTATATGGCTATCTAAATCAATCATTATTTGTTTTAAGGTAGTTTCCATTTCGGTTGTTTGTTTAAATAGCGCTGTTAATTGCTTATGTTCTTCCATTGCTTTCATGATAAGTGGATGATGCATGCCTAATATTGGGAAGAGTAATTTTTCTTCTATTTCAAAATGCGGCAGTAAATGCAACTCGAAAAACCAGTTTGTATACACTTTTATTCTTGCTGCCGATATACCCTTTGATAAACCTGTTTTTATTTTCCAGCAAAGTAGTAATCCTTGATGGTGCTCCCTGCTCATTTTTTTTAAGAATTCTGCTCTTTTAAGTGGTTTTATTGGAGTAGTATTGTTAATCAGCTTTTCTACTATTTTTGAATTGGAAGATTCAGCATAAATGCCAAATGCATTTAATAGTGTTCCTTTTAGGTTAGACTTAATTGATGAAATGGCAAATAGCACCATTTCGTCTGCAGGGTCAGTTTCTCCTTCAAAACGATATGTTTCTACAATTTCAAACTCATCGGGTGATAACTGTGTCATGGTATTATTACAAATCAGGCATTCTTGTTCTAAATGAAGGTTGAAGTCGTGTGTAAAACCACGTTTTGCCAAATCATTTAATGCCTCGCTAACCGTATCGTAATTGTATAGTTGTTTCATTACAGGGGGTATTTTAATAGAATTTTTTGACACTCTTGAAGTTATGCAAACTTATGGTCAACGGATTTTATAGTTAATACATTCCCTTGATATCCACCCTATTTTCTTGATTTTTCTTTGTTAACCTCCGAATGTTAATTTCCCCAAATTATAGAGGAAAACTTTTGCAAATAGGGGATAACCTTAGTAAATTGTGTGAATAGTTGGGTTTTTGCTGTTAATAACAGGTAAATAGCCTGTGGAATAATATAGATCAGTAAAAAATTTCAGCTACCAAATAGTTCCATTTATATTCGCTCCCCTTTGTTGATGAGGAAACAATTTCTTAACATAGCTTTCATAGAAATAATTCTAATCAATGGGTAGGCAACTTTATCTAATTACAAAGTATTAACGAAGCATGGATATTACCAGTTTAAATAAAGACAGGAAGAGAAGAAAGCCTTCAATAGATTTAAGTACCATGGTTTATGGTAAAATTCCTCCACAAGCAAAAGAGCTGGAAGAAGCCATTTTGGGGGCATTGATGCTAGAGAAAAGTGCATTTGATACTGTTTCTGAAATCATTAAGCCAGAATGTTTTTATGTGGATGCCAATCAGCATATTTTTCGTGCTATGCAATCTTTGCAACAAAAAAGTGTGCCCATTGATATTCTTACGGTGGTGGAAGAGCTTAAAACGATGGATCTTTTAGATATAGTGGGAGGCCCCTATTACGTTACTAAACTTACCAATTCGGTAGTATCTACTGCCAATATTGATGCACACGCACGTATTGTGTTGCAGAAATTTATTCAGCGTGAATTGATTAAAATTAGTGGTGAAATTATTGGAGATGCTTACGAAGACAGCACCGATGTGTTTGATTTATTGGATGAGAGTGAAACCAAAATGTTTAATATCACCAATAATTACTTGAAGAAAAATTTTGAAGATATTGGCAATGTATTGGTAGAAGCCATTACGCGTATAGATGAACTGAGAACCAAAACAGAAGAAATTTCAGGTGTGCCCAGTGGTTTTTCGGCCCTCGATAAGGTTACTTTTGGCTGGCAACCTACCGACTTGGTCATATTGGCTGCACGTCCATCAGTGGGTAAAACTGCTTTTGCGCTTAACCTTGCTCGAAATGCGGCATTGCATCCTACCAAACCTGTTGGTGTTGGTTTCTTTTCTTTAGAAATGAGTGCTGCGCAATTGGTTCAACGTATTCTAAGTGCGGAGAGTGAAATTAAAATGGAAAAAATTAGTAGGGGAAAACTAGAAGACCATGAGTATCAACAATTGCATAGCAAGGGAATAAAAAAATTAGAAAATGCACCCCTGTATATTGATGATACTGCTGCGCTAAATATTTTTGAATTTCGTGCAAAGGCCCGAAGAATGGTTAATAAACACCATGTAGGCATCATCATTATAGATTATTTACAATTGATGAGTGGCAGCAATGATAGAGGGGGTAATCGTGAACAAGAAATAAGTAATATTTCTAGAAACTTAAAAGCATTGGCTAAAGAATTAAAAGTGCCCATCATTGCGCTGAGCCAGTTAAGCCGTGCTGTTGAAACCAGAAAGGAAAGTAAAATGCCACAGCTTAGTGATTTGCGTGAATCTGGTGCCATTGAACAAGATGCCGATATGGTTATGTTTATTTATCGCCCAGAATATTACGAAGTTATGAATAACGAACATGGCGAAAGTACAAGTGGCGAAACCCATATCAGAATTGCCAAGCATAGAAATGGTTCTTTAGACACCATTAAACTACGAGCCCGTTTAGATATTCAAAGATTTGAAGAATGGGATGGCCCTGATACCAATTCAAATAGAAATTGGAAACCTGTAACGCCTAACCTGCCTTCTTCTGATGGTGCTTCAGGGGATGGTGCTAAATTTTATATTCAAAAAGGAAGTAAAATGAATGGTGGTGAATTTGATGATGGGCTAGATCAGGATTCTCCTTTTTAATTTGCTTTAATCATGTCTATTCCTTTTTTTTACGAAGTTTCTCTGCCGAATATTCCAGCGCATTTTTCGCTATCAGCCGAAACCAGCAAACATTGTATTCAAGTATTAAGAATGAAACTTGGAGAAAAAATGGCATTAACCAATGGGCTTGGATTAAAGTATGATGCAACTATTGTTTCGGTAGATAAAAAACAAACGGTGGTGAGTTTGAGTAATCAAGTATTTATTCAGCAACCTGTGCCGCAAAATAGTATTGCCATTTCATTTGTAAAAAATGCTGCCCGTATGGAATGGTTTTTAGAAAAAGCTACCGAAATTGGTATTGCTGAATTTTATCCATTAATAGCGGAAAGAACAGAACGCACTCAATGTAAAGCTGCCCGTTGGGAAAGTATTATCATTTCTGCCATGTTGCAAAGTCAACAAGTATGGAAGCCTCAATTGCATGATCCTATTGAGTTTAATAAGTTCATGCTTAAGGATATAGCAGGTATTAAAATGATTGCGCATTGCGAAGAAGGCAATAAACAAACCATTCATGAAATGCCAACCCAACTTGCTCAATTAATTTTGATTGGTCCTGAAGGTGATTTTACTTCATCAGAAATTGCTACAGCATTAGCAAATCAGTTTAAACCAATTAGTTTAGGGAATACGAGGCTTAGAACAGAAACGGCTGGTATTGCTGCGGCTGTTTTATTGCAAAGCAGACAATCGAATAACTAATAGTAAATTCGTATCATGACTAAAAAGGGGTTGTTTTTGTTTTTATTGATTGCTGTAATACTTACTGCATGTAATTGGATTAAAGAAAAAAAACAAATTTCTAGAGATTTATCTATTAATCAACAAACCTCTTTTAATACCCTGTTTTTTGATAGTGCCGCCATTAATCAGTTTCTAATTTCGAATGCTGATTTTGCAGGCTTTGCTCAGCAGTTCAATGACTTTTATACCCATCGCAATTTTGAATTTGCTTGGTTTGATTCTACTGGTCTTTCCGAGCAGGCTCATAACTTTTTTAATTTACAAAATAATTATATCAGCAATATTGGAGATAGTACCATTTATAATAATTTATTGAATCGTTTCTATGATTCTTTCAGCACAATAAAATTTAGACCAGTTAGTAATGATAAAAATGTGTTGCAAACGGAATTGTTGTTCACAGGACAATTTTTTAAATACGCTGCTAAAGTGTATAAAGGGGCCGATTTAGATATGGCTGAGCTTGGTTGGTTTATTCCTCGCAAAAAAATAAATCTAACTGCTTTATTAGATTCTGTTATTGAAAAAAAAGCTGAAAACCCCGATCAATTTGCCATATTGAATAGTCAATACAAAGCACTAGAAAAAGTAGTATTCCAGTATATTGCTTTAGAAAAATTAGAAACCCCAGACACCATTCCATATATTTCTAAATCACTTAAAATAGGTGATTCTGCTGAAATTATTGGGCTTATTAAAAATAGGTTGAATGTATTGCAAGATGATATAAAATTAGCTTCTACCAATTGGTTTGATTCTTTGATGTTGGTTTCAGTTAAAAAATTTCAAAAAAGGTATGGTTTATTAGTAGATGGCGCTGTTGGAAATAAAATGATTGCCGAATTAAATATTCCTTTAAAGAAAAGAGTTCAACAATTATTGGTAAATATGGAGCGTGCCCGTTGGATACCACCAGAATCGGATAGCAATTATATTGTAGTAAATATTCCAGAATTTAAAATGCATGTTTACAATAATGGTAGCCAAGCTTTTGAAATGAATGTAATTGTTGGTTCAGCAGCAAACAACACGGTAATATTTAATGGCAACCTCAAATACATTGTGTTTAGCCCTTATTGGAATGTGCCTGTAAGTATTGTGAAAAAAGAAATAATGCCTGCCATGCAAAGAGATAAAAACTATATTGCTAAGCACAATATGGAAATAACAGGATATAGTGGTCATATTCCTATTGTGCGTCAAAAACCTGGTGCCAATAATTCATTAGGATTGGTTAAATTTTTATTTCCCAATAGTTATAGTATTTATTTACATGATACTCCTAACCGTAATTTATTTTCGCAAACTGGTAGGGGTTTAAGTCATGGTTGTATTAGAATTGCAAATCCCAAAAAATTTGCTCAATACCTGCTTCGCTCTGATACCCTTTTGTGGAACAGCCATACAATAGATTCTGCCATGCATTTACAAAAAGAAAAATGGGTAACCATTAAAAAACAAGTGCCTGTATTTTTAGTATATTTTACAGCATGGGTAGATAAAAACGGGGTATTGAATTTTAGAAAAGATATTTATGGTCATGACCGTAAAATGGCCAGTAAATTGTTCAATGAGTAAATGGAATTACTATGCAGATAATAGAAGTAGTAAGCAAGGCAGATGTTCAAGATTTTTTAAACGTGAATGCATTCATGAATGCCCATAATCCAGTTTATATTAGGGCCTTGGATCATGAAGTAAAAGAAGTTTTTGATCCACTTAAAAACAAGCATTTAAAATATGGTGAAGCAAAACGTTGGATTGCAAAATCAAATGAGGGGGTTTTGCTGGGAAGGGTAGCCGCTTTTGTGAATGCTAAATACATGAATAAGGGAACCGATTATAAAACAGGTTGTTTAGGCTTTTTCGATTCTGTTAATGATCCTTCCGTAGCATGTGTGTTATTTGATACGGCCAAACAATGGTTGCAATCGAAGGGAATGGAAGCCATGGATGGGCCTATTAATTTTGGAGATCGAGATAAATGGTGGGGACTAATGGTAGAGGGTTACGATAAAGAACCTATGTATGGTATGAGTTTTAATCCTCCATATTATGAAGCCTTGTTTAAGAGCTATGGATTTCAAAACTATTATAACCAGTATTACTATGCGATGGACGTAGATGACCCTTTACCAGAGCGCTTTCCCGAAAGGTATGCCAAGTTTAGTTCAAAGCCTGGGTATACAGCTAAACACGTAAAATTAACGGAGCTTGATAAATATGCAGGGGATTTTGCAACCGTGTATAATGCTGCTTGGGCACAACATGGAGAAGCTAAAGAAATTACCAAGGAACAAGTGATGAAGCTCTTTACAAAAATGAAACCTATTATGGATGAGCGGGTGGTTTGGTTTGCTTATTACAAAGAAGAACCCATTGCCATGTTCATTAATATCCCCGATTTGAACCAGTATTTTAAGCATTTCAATGGTAAATTTGGCTGGATTCAAAAATTACAACTGCTATGGATGAAATTGCGGGGAGTGAATAAACGGCTTACGGGTCTTGCTTTTGGCGTGATTCCCAAATACCAGGCATTGGGTATTGATAGTTTCTTAATTTATGCCTGTGACCAGTTTATTCGGGGAAAAGGTTGGTATGAACAATACGAAATGGGCTGGGCAGGAGACTGGAATCCTAAAATGGTGAATATCTACAAAAGTTTAGGAGGAAAGCAAAGTAGAAGAATGGTTACCTATCGTTTTATTTTCGATAACCTGCATCGTTTTGAAAGGCATCCCGAGATGGATTATAAATAAGTTATATTGCAACGCATTTGTATGGAGAATCATTTTATTGTATCAGCCCGAAAATACCGTCCCCAAAACTTTAATACCGTTGTGGGTCAGCAGCATATTACCACTACCTTAAAGAACGCCATTAAGAACAATCAATTAGCACATGCTTTTTTGTTTTGCGGCCCAAGGGGAGTAGGTAAAACTACTTGTGCCAGAATTTTGGCCAAAACAATTAATTGTACCAATCAAACAAAGGAAGGGGAAGCTTGTAATACTTGCAATAGCTGCGTTTCTTTTGATTCGGGTACTTCTATGAATATCCATGAACTGGATGCTGCCAGTAATAACTCGGTAGATGATATTCGCGCATTGGTAGATCAGGTTCGATTTGCTCCTCAGGCGGGTAAATACAAAGTATATATTGTAGATGAGGTACACATGTTAAGCGCAAATGCATTTAATGCGTTTTTAAAAACTCTAGAAGAGCCGCCTCCGTATGCCATATTTATTTTAGCTACTACAGAGAAACACAAAATTATTCCTACTATATTAAGTCGTTGTCAAATTTTTGATTTTAAAAGAATTACCAATAACGATACGGTAGAGCATTTACAAGAAATAGTAAATAAAGAATCCATTAAAGCAGAAAAAGCTGCCTTGCAAGTAATTGCACAAAAAAGTGAGGGATGTATGCGAGACTCTCTTAGTATTTTAGACAAGATTGTTAGTTTTACTAATGGAGAACTTACTTATCAAAATACACTAGAGCACTTAAATATTTTAGATGAGGACTATTTCTTTCAATTATTAAATTGTATGCAGCAGCAAGACATGGCAGGTGCCATGCTTTTATATGATGCAATTAATAGAAAAGGATTTGAAGGTGATTTGGTATTGAACGGATTTGCCGAGTTCATTCGAAATTTACTAGTATGCAAGGATCCCAAATCGGCATCATTGCTAGAAGTAGTTGAAGGGATGCAAGAAAAATATTCCTCGGTAGCAAAGAAAACCAGCATGTCTTATTTGGTAAGTGCTTTAAATATTTTAAATGAAACCGAAATTCATTTTAAAATGGCGCGCAATAAACGCCTGCATGTAGAGCTAGCCATTATTAAGCTAAATTTTTTGCAACAAGCTATTGATTTAGCAACCGATAAAGGTGCGGTTGTAAAAAAAAAACGAGTTGATGGCCCAATAGCATTTAGAACCAAAACAATTCAACCGCTTTCACAGCAAAACCCTACTGTACAAAAAGCTGCTGAAACCTCAGATGCTAAGCATGAAGCTGCCTTATTTATAGAAAAGACCAAACATTCAATTTCTTCAATAGAACCGCCGCCAACTAAGGATAGTAATTCAACTAAGGATAGTAGCTCAATTATTGATACTAGCTCAATGCCACCTGCGAATACTACTATTGCCAATAACCCTACTCGTGCTGCATTGGTTGCCGGAGAAAAAAAATCTTTGCTAGATGCATTAAGAGAAAAAGTTGGAACCAGTTATGAAATTCAAGAAGTTAAAGAAGCAGAAATATTAACCATAGAGAAATTACAAAATTTCTGGAATAATTATACGCAACAATTAGAAAAACAATTAAAACATTCGGCTGCCGGTACTTTTAAAATTGCCAATTTAGAAATTGATTCTGATATTCATTTTACCGTTTCAGTTGCGGCCATTACTGCTCAAAAATTTGTTGAGCAAGAAAAATTAAACTTATTAGAGCAATTGCAAAAACAATTTAATAATCGGGCAATTGGTTTTACTGTTTTGGTTGCGGCAGGTGAAAAAGAAGACGTGCCATTACACTTAAAATTAAACAGTAAACAAAAATTTGAACGCATTGCAGAACAATATCCCTTGCTTCGTGAATTAAAAGATAAACTGCATTTAGAAATTGATTATTGATGCCTATATTTAAGCTTCAATAATTTATTTATGTTAAAGCCTTATTTCTTTATCCTGTTAGCATTATGCTCAGTTAGCCTATATGCACAGCCCAATTTTTCTAAACTTACCAGTGAAGAAGCTGCTAAGAAAGCAGGTAAGGAAAATAAGATGGTAATGCTAGTTATTGCTTCGGAGAAATGTGTGCAGTGTAACGATGTTGCCGAAGCAGGATTGATTGCCGCAAAAAACAATATTGACAGTAATTGTATTTTAATTAAGCAAGCGCATATTCCCACTGAACTAAGCAGTTCCAATACTATTTATACAGTGTCTAAGGATTTTTTTGGAATTATTTGGTTTGACCAACAGTTGAATATTTTAAATGTGATGCCATCTAGTGCCACAAATGCCTTTCCCTATATTCAAGGTATTCAGCGTGCAATAGCAGAAATGAATTCTGGTTCAAGTTCATTTAAAGAGCTGAAAAAAAATTATTACAATACAATCGGGAATTTTTTTGTGATTAAACAACTTATTGATAAAGTATTAAAAATTGGTTTTGATCCACACCCTGCAATTATTGATGAACTTACTCAAAAAGCTCCAGAAGATTCTGCTAATTCTATTACTTTTTTACAATACATCTTGCGTTGTGCTCCCATAGTTGGTTCAACTGCACAACAGTTTGTTGAAAAGAACCGAGATTTTTTTATGACTGCTTGGTATACAATGAGCCTGCGTGAGAGGCAGTTGATTAATGCTAAAATTGCTAATAAATCTTTAAGTAAAGCTATTGAAAACAAAGACATCAATTATGCTTATCAAATTGCATCTTTTAGGCAGGCTACTTTTAATGCTGGTAAACCCGAAGAAGGACCTAAGGCCAATATGCAAATTATGCTTTCTTATTATATAGGAGTAAGTGATACAGTAAATTATATGCGTAATGTTTTTTCGTATTATGATAGGTACTATATGAATGTTAAACCAGAATCTATTCGTTATGAAGATTCTTTAGCGCAACTAAAAATGCTAAAAGCCGCACCAACCGTAATTCCTGCTGAAATATTGGCTCAGCTACCAGACAGCATACGTAACAAACTGAATATAAATCTAAGTGCTCAAGGGCCACAACGTAAAATGATTCAATTTACACCAAGAGGTCAATATTATGCCATTGCATTAAATGAAGGGGCTTGGGGTGTGTACAGTTTTTCTAAAAATCAAGCTTATTTAAATAAGGCTTTGTTATTGGCCAAACGTGGAATGGAGTTTTATGAATCTGCAGAAATAATAGACACTTATGCAAGGTTATTGTATAGAACTGGCAATAAAGCAGAAGCAATTGCCTGGGAAGAAAAAGCGGTACAGTTAAAATCAAAAATGCAATTTTCGGCAGCAACTTTTGAAACCGTTTTGACTAAAATGAAAAAAGGAGTAGTTGATATTGATTAGGTGGTTAACTTATTTCTTTTTACTACAAGTGGGGCAAACTATAATAATCTGCTCGGCAAATTTTGGGCTGATACTATGTTTCTTTCCATTTATTACAATATCAATTTGTTGATCGTAATCTTGTTTTGCTTTCACCTTGATAGTTTGATTAATGGATAAGCCTAATTTATCTACGTATTTTAAGAATGCAGCAGAATTGTCTTTTACACCAACCATTTTGCATTGGTGCCCTACTATTTCTTCCAATAAGGTTTTGCGTGGAAGTATATTCATTTCTCCCTTTGCATTGGGAATACAATCACCATGTGGATCTGCATTGGGGAAATTTAATAGCTCATCTAGTTTATCAATGAGTTTTTTACTTTGAATATGTTCTAATTGTTCTGCTACTTCATGCACTTCATCCCATGTAAATGACAGTTTCTCTACCAAAAATGTTTCCCAAAGCCGGTGTTTGCGAATAATTTCAATGGCTATTTTTTTGCCTTCTTTGGTTAGAGACGATTTTGCGTATTTTTCGTATTTAACTAAATTCTTTTCCTTTAGTTTCTTCAACATATCATTTACAGTTGCTGGTTTTACTCCTAAATGAGCAGCCAACTCATTGGTGCCAGCTTCTGATTTTGTAGCCGATTCAATGGTAAGTTGAAAAAGTGATTTTAGGTAATTTTCCTCTGTAAATGAAAGCATGAGAACAAATATAAGTATAAATGTCAAACTTAATTTGTTTGACTAGTCTAACATATATACTTTTGCCTGCATAACAATATGTTGAATGAGGCAGTTGGTACAATATAGGATTTGGCGGGTATACCCATTAGTAGGGTTAAGAGCAGGGGATGTTCTTGGCTTAAAATGGAGGTATCTATTGAAGCTTGGAATGAGGATTGGGTATTCATTTTTGTTGGGGATGGTCTTTGTAATGCCTAATGCTTTGCTTGCTCAAGTTAACTCCATCCCAAAGAACTATAAGCCAATTGAGTTGCCCATAGCGATGAAAGCACAGATTGACTCCATTCCAAAACAGTTTAAGCCAGTTGAAAGATTATTAAATGAAGTAGTGGTTACGGGTACTTTAAAAGAAGTTCGAAAATCAGAAAGCCCAGTTTCAGTTGAAGTGTATAATAGTAGTTTTTTCAAAAAAAATCCTACCTGTTCTGTTTTTGAAGGACTTCAATTGGTTAATGGGGTAAGGCCTCAAACCAATTGCAATGTGTGCAATACAGGTGATATACGAATCAATGGATTACCGGGTACTTATACCATGGTGTTGATAGATGGAATGCCCATTGTGAGCAGTCTTTCTACTGTGTACGGATTATCTGGAATACCCAACTCATTAATAGAGCGAATTGAAATTGTAAAAGGTCCTGCATCTTCTTTGTATGGTAGCGAAGCTGTTGGAGGGCTGATTAATATCATCACCAAAAATGTGGCTACTGCACCTGTTTTAGGCCTAGACCTAATGCATACTAGTTGGAATGAATTGAATGCAGACCTTGGATTTAAATGGAATATTGGTAAGAAAGTAGCTGTATTAAATGGCGTGAATTATTTTAATTATGGTAAACCAATTGATAAAAATCAAGATGGGTTCACTGATATGAGTTTACAAAACCGTTTTTCTTTTTTTCAAAAATGGAATTTTTCCAGAGCTAATAACAGAACCATGAACTTGGCTATGCGCTATTTAAATGAGGATAGATGGGGTGGTGAAATGAATTGGACCAAAGAGGAGCGTGGGGGTGATCGTATTTACGGGGAAAGTATTTATACCAAACGATGGGAATTAATTGGGAACTATCAATTGCCTTTTACAGAAAAATTAAATCTTTCTTTCTCATACAATCATCATCATCAAGACAGTAGGTATGGTATTAGTTCTTTTATTGCCAAACAACAAGTTGCATTTGCACAACTTACTTGGAATAAAAAAATACTGCAGCATGATGTATTGATTGGTACTGCCTTTAGGCATACTTTTTACAATGACAATACCCCTGCAACAGGGGCTATTGATCCTACTAAAATGGGTTTGAATCCTCAACGAGTTAATTTACCCGGCATCTTTTTGCAAGATGAAATAAAGATTGCTCCTAAACATCAATTATTGATTGGTGCACGTTATGATTATCATTCGGTGCATGGGAATATTTTTACTCCTAGGATTGCTTATAAATTCATGCCCAATGAACAACATATTTTTAGGCTAAATATAGGAACGGGTTTTAGGGTGGTGAATTTATTTACCGAAGACCATGCTGCTTTAACTGGAGCTAGAACGGTGGTGGTAAAAGAAGAACTAAGGCCTGAAACTTCTTATAATATCAACCTCAATTATACCCAAAAATTATTTTTACAAGGAGGGGTAATTGCCAACTTAGATTTCACCACTTTTTATACGTATTTCAACAATAGGATTGTAGGTGATTTTGATACTGATCCCAATAAAATTATTTACGCTAATTTAAATGGACATGCTATTAGCAAAGGCTTTTCGGCCAATGCCAATTTGAATTGGCCTGGTGGTTTAAAACTATTGACTGGCTTTAGTTATTTAGATATTTCACTTAATCAAAATGGAATAAAAGAACAACAACTGCTTACAGAAAAGTTTACAGGAATATGGTCAGTTGGTTACAAGTTTCCTGCACTTCATCTTGATATTGATTATACTGGTAATGTTTATAGCCCAATGAAACTTCCTTTATTGGGGCCATTGGATCCTCGTAATTTGTATTCTCCCTGGTGGAGTGTACAAAATATTCAGTTGAGTTTTCATAAATGGGAGCCTGTTGAAATTTATGGTGGGGTAAAAAATATATTGAACTATACTCCGGCCAAAGGAAATCCATTCATCATTGCAAGAACCAATGATCCCTTTGATAAACAAGTACAATTTGGTGCTGATGGTAAGGCCATTGCTACAACAAACAATCCTTATGCATTAACATTCGATCCAAACTATGTGTATGCTCTTAATCAGGGTATTCGGTTTTTTATTGGATTTCGTTTTCAGCTTTAACATTCAATTTCTATCTTAGAAACTATTTAATAATAGTAACTTTATGTAGAAATTATAGAATCATGGAACAAGAACAAGATCAAACAGGAACCGCAGTATTAATTAAAGCACTAGGCCCCATTGTGATAGCCTCTAAATGCATTGTAACAAAAGCTGATGGAACAGTAGAGGTAAAAGAGAAAGTTTCTTTTTGTGGCTGTGGTGCTTCTAAAAATAAACCCTACTGTGATGGATCTCATAAAACCCTTACTACATCTACACCGTCATGAAAAAAACAGTAGTACTAGGTGCTTCAACCAATCCAGAACGATATAGCTATTTGGCTGTGCAACGTTTAACCAATCATGGTCATCCTGTTGTTGCAATTGGGCAAAAAGAAGGTGTTATTCATGGAGTATCTATTGGTAAAGAAATGGTGAATGAAAAAGAAGTAGATACGGTTACTTTGTATCTAAATCCCAAGGCACAGGAATCTTACTACGAGTATATTTTTTCTCTTCATCCCAAACGCATCATTTTTAATCCGGGAACTGAGAATGAGGAATTGGAAGCCTTGGCCAAATCAAAAGGTATTGAAGCCATTGAAGCTTGTACATTGGTGATGTTGAATACCGGGCAGTTTTAGTTGTTGGTCGCCGACCAACAACGGCACGACCAACAACGGCACGACCAACAACTGCACGACCAACAACGGCACGACCAACAACGGCACGACCAACATGGGACAATTCATCCACCACCTTCCGTTGTTGGTCGCCGACCAACAACTGCACGACCAACAACTGCACGACCAACATGGGACAATTCATCCACGAAAATGACTAAGCCACCCAAAATCATCAATCCCCGTTTCATAAAATTTTGCACTACTGTATGGGTATTCCTCAGGTAAATTAGCAAGCTTCCATTTTTCTTGCATTGGATTATTGTGGATATACTTTAATTTTTGAAGAAAAACCTTTTCAGAATAAATATCTATACTCAATGAGTTCCTTTCCCAAACTTGATATTTTCTATCTGATGTGTTCACTTTTAATTGTTTTAGCATTGGATCATCATTCATTGTCATGAATTTAATGATTGACCTTGCAGTAAATTTCAAAAAATCTCTTTGAAAATTCTCCCTTTTTACAACATCATGTAATTGCCATATTAAATGCATATGATTTGGCATAATTACAAATCCATATATGGTTACTTGATTTTTTTCTACTCTTGTTTTTAATGCCTCAAAAATAATTTCTTTATGTTCTTTTTTTTGAAGTACTAATTTCCAATAGAGATTTGTAATGGTGATGAATTGGGTATGGTGGTTGAAATTTATCATTGAATTTTATGTTTTAATTGTTGGTCGGCGACCAACAATGGGTTAATCTGTTGGTCGGCGACCAACAGAGGAAAGCGACCAACAGAGGAAAGCGACCAACAAATTAACCACCCCAACCTTCGCGGTCTAAGCTGCGATATTGAATGGCTTCGGCTAAATGTTCGGGTTGAATATCTGCACTACTTGCAAGGTCTGCAATAGTTCTGCTTACTTTTAAAATGCGATCATATGCGCGGGCACTGAGGTTGAGTTTTTCCATGGCCCTCTTTAATAAATGATCGCATACTTTATTGAGTACGCATACTTCTCTTAATTTGGAAGCACTCATTTGTGCATTGGCATAAATGCCTAGTTCATTTTTAAATCGTTCAGCCTGAATGGCTCTTGCTGCAATTACCCTTTTTCTAATTTCAACAGATGTTTCTCCTTTAGCTTGGCTATTCAATGCATTAAATGCAACCGGTGTAACTTCTACATGCAAATCAATTCTATCTAATAACGGACCCGATACCTTGTTTAAATATTTTTCTACCATGCCAGGGGCGCATGTACATTCTTTATCTGGATGATTGTAATAACCGCAGGGGCAAGGGTTCATTGAGGCAATCAACATAAAGTTGGCAGGAAAGTCTATAGCAATGCGTGTTCTAGAAATACTTACTTTTCTTTCTTCCATTGGTTGACGCATTACTTCTAATACCGTTCGTTTAAATTCGGGCAACTCATCTAAGAAAAGCACCCCATTATGCGACAAGGAAATTTCTCCTGGCTGTGGATTACTGCCACCTCCAACCAAGGCCATATCCGAAATGGTATGATGCGGAGATCTAAATGGACGTTGATTGATGAGTGCACTATTTACTGGAAGCTTACCTGCTACACTATGAATTTTGGTGGTTTCTAATGCCTCTTGTAAACTCAATGGCGGAAGAATTGTTGGGAGTCTTTTGGCTAACATGGTTTTACCAGCACCCGGTGGCCCAATCAAGATGGCATTATGGGCACCTGCTGCTGCAATTTCCAACGCACGCTTAATATTTTCTTGACCCTTCACATCAGAAAAATCAAATTCAAAATCATCAATGGTATTAAAAAAGTTTTCTCTGGTATTTACTTGTTCTGGTTCTAAGGAATTTTCATCTTCAAAAAAATCCACTACTTCTTTAAAATTGCTCACCCCATACACAACTAAATTATTTACCATCGCCGCTTCTTTAACATTGGCCTTGGGAACAATGATTCCTTTGAATCCTTCTTTACGGGCTTGTATGGCAATAGGTAAAGCGCCTTTTATAGCTTGAACGGATCCATCTAAACCCAACTCACCCATGATGATATAATTGCATAATTTTTCTGGGTGTTCAAGCTGCTCGCTTGCACCTAAAACGCCTAGTGCAATGGGAAGGTCTAATGCCGAACCAGATTTTCTGATATCTGCAGGCGCCAAATTTACCACCACTTTGGTTCTTGGCATATGAAATGCATTGGTTTTGATAGCGCTCTCTGTTCTTTGTAAACTTTCTCTTACTGCACTATCAGGTAATCCAACAATCGCATAGCCCTGGCCCATGCTTACATTTACTTCAATGGTAATGGTAATTGCTTCAACGCCATACACAGCGCTGCCAAATGTTTTTACGAGCATAATTGGTACCAGTTATTACGGTAATAATTGTTTCAAACAATTGGAAGATATTGTTATCAATGAATGTAGCTTGAGGTAGTTACCGTAATTTTTTGGTTTATAACACTTAATTCAACCAAAGATTTACTATTCTGCCAGTACTTGCAGGAGGCAATACGGTTAAAGAATCATTGTTGAGAATTAATATTCTTCCCTCAGATTGTAGATCCCAAATTTTACCTGCAAAAAATACATTCATTCCATAGTGAACGCCTGCTTTTACAGCTCTTGTGCCCATGCTGTATTTTTGCCAAGCTGCTCCTTCGGTGATTTTACCATAATCGGTGATGTCTACATCGGCTGGTGCTTTAAATCCATTGTATCCTTTCCAAGGAGCATTCCAAATGGAATCTGTTTCTCCTAGTGAGGGTACAACAATCATTTTAACATCGTTGGTAATATTTTTATATGCTGCGGGATACCAGCTATCTGCACAAATTAGTACACCCAATTTTCCTGCAGGTGAATTAAAAATGGGCGTTTGTGATTCATCTCCTGTATTAGTGAAACCTTGTTCGTTTTGAGTTGGATATATTTTTTTTACCAATGGACTTGCTATTTTTCCGTCTGCGTTAAAAACAGCAGCCACATTATAAAGTGGTCCTTTCTTGATAATAAGTTTGCCATCTGCCGATACAGAAGGATTGGGCAATACCATGGAACCCGCTTGAATGGTAACCTTATATGTTTTTGCCAACTCACTAAATACATCTTGATAAATAATACCAGCCTGCTTTCCCTTCATAGCTAAGGCAGCATATTTTTTTTGTTCAGTTAGTTTTGGTGCAGTAAAATAATTGAAACTAAATTTAAAAATATTCGTGCTCACCATCGCCGTCATGGCATCTTCAATAGTAGCCTTACTGTATAAACTTTCTTTTTCTTCGTAAGCGATTAACCAAGTTCCTATATATTCTGGAAATACCACTACCGTTTTTTCGTTCAATAAGCCCTGTTCTTTTGCGGCTTCTAAATAAACACGCATACTCTCTTTAAAAGTATTGATTGTGGCATAGTTCAAGGCAATTAAATAAGGTTGAATACCCACTATATTTCCCTTGCCAGCATCTACTCCAAAGTTAATTACTGCATCTTTTGCTACCACCGTTTTAGTGAGTGTTGCAGAGCGCTCTGGCACTCCAGCTAAAATCCATATATTATACAGTAGCACAGAAACAATCAGAAATACGAAAAGGCTAACCAACATTTTCATTGCAAAAAATTTGCAGTTAAGGTACTTATAATTTGTTTAACATTTCAACAACTCCCTCTCTTTTAAGTATGAGGTATCCTAAACGGTCGTTACTAATCCCTTCTTTTAATTGATAACTAAAAATAAGTTGATCATTTTCTACTGCCGTTTCAAAATACTTGAATTGAATATTACTATATTTCTTAAGTGATTCTCCTATTTCATATAAATGGGTAGATAATATAAATAAAGCATTATCTAATTTAATTAAACCTTCTATTACAGTGGTGCTGCATTTTACAGCGTCTTGCTGATTGGTTCCTTTAAATAATTCATCTATCAAGATTAACCATTTTTTTCCATCACTAATTTTATGAATCGTGTTTTTTATTCGCTGTACTTCATTAAAGAAAAAACTTTCTCCTTTGGCAATATTATCTGTTACTTGAATATTACTCAGCAGCCCATCAAAATAACATAATTGCATTTTTTTTGCAGGAACACCCATTCCTATATGGGCTAAATAAACAGCTATACCTGCAGCTTTAATAAATGTACTCTTGCCCGCCATATTGGCCCCTGTTAAAAACAGAAAATTATTTTTAATAGATAGGTTTACCGTGTAAGCAATGGGTGTTTGTAGCATAAAATGATACAAGCCCTCTGTTTCTATAAATGGGGTTGCTTCATCGCTGATTGTTGGAAAACAAAAATGATATTGAATACCTGCTTTTGCTAAACTTAAATAGGCATCTAGTTGGTAGTATATTTCGAATAATTCAAATGATTGATTTTTAAAATGAAATCGGATAAATTTAGCATAGGTTAACACTTCCGTTGCACTTAACGAATTCTTATCTTTCCCAATCATGGTTTGGATGATGTCTTTATCTAACATCATTTGTAATCGCTGCGCTATTTTGGCCAATTGTTTTCCTTCCTCCGCTCGGCTAATTAAGTTGGCAATTGTTTGCAGCCCTTGTAAAAAATCTATACTATGCTGAACAGTAAATAAGGTTAATGAATAATCTTCTTTATGAAAATATTGATACATTAAACTATTAAAGAATTCTGGAATAGTGGGATAGGTATCTACTGGTGTTTCATAAAATTTTTCCAATACCATAATACTCCCATTACTCGGATTAATTGGCCATTGATTGGCTACTAACTGTAGGTGTCCAATTGTTTTTTGTGTATCTAAAATGGATGCTATAGAACTCAGAGGGTTTGCCAATAAATGCTTTAAATAACCCCTTCCTCCATTTGTATGGGTGAAGTTTATATGATGAAATACCGATTGTTCTTCATCTGCGTGAAAAATAGACAAATCAGTTAGGGTTACTTTATCTACAAGCATAAGTTAGTTTAATGTCTATTGAACAATAGTCTTTCTCCCCATTTAGATTCATCAAATATCCCTTTTCCATAAACAATATGCCCATTTACAAAAGTATATTCTATGGTTGCTGGCACCGTAAATTTTTCCAAGGGGCTCCACCCGCATTTATAGTATATATTTTCTTTAGCAATGGTAGTTGGTTTACTCAAATTCACCATTACTAAATCGGCAAAATAACCTTCTCTAATATAGCCTCTTTCTTTTATTTGAAAACAGACTGCTGGGGCATGACTCATTTTTTCAACTAATTTAGGTAAGCTAATTTTACCTTCTTTTACATAATGCAACATCAACTGTAATGAATGTTGCACTAGTGGTAATCCTGCATGGGCATGTTCATAATCTTCCTGTTTTTCTTCCCAGGTATGGGGTGCATGATCGGTTGCAATAATATCTAAGCGATCATCTAATAGCGCCTTCCAAATTGCATCTCGATGATGAGGATCTTTTATGGCAGGGTTGCACTTAATTTGATTACCCAATATTGCATAATCATTGGCTGTAAAATGCAAATGATGTACACATACTTCCGCCGTAATTTGTTTGTCTTTTAGCGGTATCATATTGGTAAACAATTGCAATTCTTTTTCTGTGGTAATATGTAAAATATGCAATCTGCTTCCATTTCTTTTAGCATATTGTATGGCTTTAAACGAAGATTCAAAACATACTTCTTCATTTCTTATAATAGGATGGTCTGCCGCTTCTAGCTTTGGTTTCAAACGTTTTAAGTTGGCTAAATTTTCTTTAAAAAGAGGCTCTTCTTCGCAATGTGTTGCAATGAGTAATTCGGAACTAGCAAATACTTTCTCTAATACCAATGGGTTATCTACTAGTAAATTTCCAGTAGACGATCCCATAAATATTTTTAAGCCACATATCTCTTTTTTTAATTCATTGGCTTTTATTATTTCCGCTAAATTATCATTTGATGTTCCCATGAAAAATGAGTAGTTGGCTAATGAACTTTCTTTGGCTCTTGCATATTTTTCCTCTAATAGCTTGATGGTAAATGCAGGTGGATTGGTATTGGGCATTTCCATAAAAGAAGTAGTACCTCCTGCTACTGCAGCCCTTGCCTCAGAATATATGGTGGCTTTATGTGTAAGGCCTGGTTCTCTAAAATGAACCTGATCGTCTATCACTCCGGGAAGTATATGCTGGCCTACACCTTCAATTTCTTTAAGGTTTCCTTTCATTTGAATGGTGCCCCCTATTTTTTCAATTCGGTTATTTTTTATGAGTAAATCACCATAAATTTCTTGACCTTCATTGATGATGCACGTATCTTTAATAATGGTATGCTGCATGTTGCCTATTATTTGAGTCTATAATGCTATAATGATGCAATTTATTAAAACTCTCTGCTCTGTCTTTATTTTTCTCTTCCCATGGCTATTGGAAGCACAATCTACTTTTATTCCCATTGGAATGAAAGACAATGTATTAATAGAAAGGTTAGAAGTTAAAACCAAACATCCAGATTTATTTTTTTCGCATATAAAGCCGTATAACCGCAAGATATATACTAGGCAGGTGGAGTTTTTAGATAGCTTACGATATACCAATGATGGGTTAAACAATTCATTAAGTAAGGTAGATAAATACAATATCGAACGTTTCTTGGTAAACAATGCCGAATGGACTACCCGATCTGATTTAAGTAAACCTCAAAACTTATTTCATCAATTTTTTACCTCAAAGGGTAATTTATTAGAGGTTAATAACTCCGACTTTTATTTACAAATAAGCCCTTTATTAAATGTACAATATGGTCATGAACAGGGATATGAGTTGCCTATTTTTCAAAATTCACGAGGCTTGTATATTCGCGGTAGAATTGCTAGTAAAATTGGGTTTGATGTATATTTCACCGATAATCAAGAAAGAACTCCGCGCTATGTTCAAAATTGGGTAACAGCCTATAAAGCCATACCAGGTGCGGGTTTCTACAAACCTTTGGGTGTAGTAGATGGATACGATTATTCCGAAGTAAGGGGTTCTGTTAGTTGGAAACTTACTAAGTTCTTAGATATGCAATTTGGGTATGATCGCAATTTTATTGGGAATGGAATTAGAAGTATGTTCTTAAGCGATTTTAGTAATACGGGTTTATTTGTAAAAGTGAATACCCGCATTTGGAAATTAAATTATGAAAATCTTTTTATGGAACTAATTGCTCCCAATCAACGCATTGCCAATGGGGGTGTGAATTTGCCTAGGAAATATTTTCGTATGAATCACTTAAGTGTTAACGCCACTAAGTGGCTTAATTTGGGCATATTTGATGCAGTGATGTTTGGTAGGGGAGATCATTTTGATTTTATGTATTTGAATCCTATATTATTTTTAGTGCCAGGTCAACAACAAATTGGCAGCCCCGATAATACCATGTTGGGTATTGATATGAAAGCCAATATTGCCAAACGTTTTCAATTGTATGGGCAATTGAATTTTGATGAATTTTTTACTAAAACTTTGTTTAGCAATAAAAATAGTTGGAATAACAAATATGCTTATCAAGTGGGATTTAAATATATTGATGCATTTGGATTAAAGAATGTTGATTTGCAAGTTGAAAGTAACCGTGCCCGTCCTTTTACTTATTCCCATTTAGATAGCAGTAGTAATTGGACTAATTATAACCAACCTTTTGCCCATCCTTTAGGTGCTAACTTTCAAGAATATATTGCCATGATAAAGGCGCAGCCTTTAAAAAGACTATACCTGAATGCAAGAATCATGTATGCCAATAAAGGATTAGATTCACTGGGGTTCAATATGGGCGGAAATCCCATGCGGGCCTATACTACTAGGCCTAGAGGTGATTTTTGGCAGGTGGGCAGTGGGGATTTAGCTACTACTATGTTGCTTACCCTACAAGCTTCTTATGAAATTGCCGAAAATTTATTCTTAGATTTTACGCTTAACCAACGGAAATATAAAACGGTAATCAATGGAATTACACCCGATGCAACTATTATTTCTACTGGTATTCGTTGGAATATGGCCAGGCGTGAATTTGTATTTTAATCTTCTAAGTGAAGCGAAAACACAATCATCCTTGATTGTATTTTTTCTAACACATTCGAGTACTTCAGAGCAGGATCTAATTGATGAATATTACTAATACCATAACTCACTTTTATTTCGGGAGATATGGTTACAAAGGGTAGGTAAAAATTAAACCCAATTCCTGCTTCTACTCCCATATCACCTCTTTTTAGTTTTACAATATCTTCTGCATTTCGGGCAGTAGAATTGCTAGATAAATCAATATCAAATTTTAGGCCTCCCAATAAATAGGTTCTAAAATTTCCAATTCTATCGGAGTTAAATTTAAATTGAAATGGAAAGCTTACCAAGGTTGATGGTAGGCTTTGTAATTGATTGCTGCCCTCTCCCTGCAACGTTTTTCCCAAGGTATATGCAATGGATTTTGCTCCTCCAATAATCAATTGTGGGTTTACCCTAAATTGAAGATGATCGGAAATTCTGGCTGTTGCTAATAGCCCCATGGTAATACCCCCACTAGAACCAGGTTCGGCCACCAAAATGGTATCATTATTTTGCAAATAAGTAGGAGACTTAGACAAGTGTAAATAGGAACTATTATATCCCAAAGTGATACCAAAATAGTAGCGTTGATCTTCTCGCTCTAATCTGTACATACGTTGCTGGGCATAGGTATAGTGTAGTGTGATGAACACACTTAAAACAAGCAGAACTATTTGTTTCCGCAATAAATAGTGCATATTCCGAAACTAAGCTTTTTCAAATAAGTTTGGGTAAATCCTGCTTCATTCATGATGTTTAAAAATGAGGGCCCTTCGGGAAAGGCCTGAACACTATCGTTCAGATATTGGTAGGCTGCTTTATTTTTAGAAAATAATTTTCCAACACTGGGCGTAATTACATTCATATAGAGTTGGTAAAATTGACTAATTACTGGGGCAGTTGGTTTTGAAAACTCCAATACTACCAACTTTCCTCCAGGTTTTAGTACTCTAAGCATTTCGCTCATGCCTTTCTCTAATAATTGAAAATTTCTTACACCAAATGCAACAGTAATAGCATCAAATGAATTATTCTCAAATGGCAAATGGGCACTATCTCCGTTTTGTAGGGTAATAATATTGTTGAGTTTTTTATCGGCTATTTTATTTCTTCCAATAGCAAGCATCCCATCTGAAATATCAATTCCAATTATTTTCTCTGGATGAATCATTTGGTGCGTTAGCAATGCTACATCTGCAGTTCCTGTTGCTACATCCAATACTGTTTTTGGTTGTAGCATTTTTAACTCTCGTATGGCTTTTTTACGCCAGCTTATATCTATCCCTGCACTTAAGAAACGATTGAGGAAATCGTACTTAAAAGCAATGGTATTAAACATATTGGCCACCTGATCTTTTTTGTTTAAATCACTCTCTTTAAATGGAACGATTTCGTCGTGTGCAAATTTTCCCATTGGTCAAAGATATTCTTTTTAGCGCCTTTTTGGGGTTCGTGTTCAATGAAACAACTCATATTTTGGTTAATATTTAGCGAAAATGATGAACTGCCCTATCTTCGCTTGTGTGAAAGCTAGAATTTATAAATCAACTGGTAGCTGGTATATTGCCAAAGCAACAGATGGCAGGCTTTACAATGCTCGAGCAAAAGGAATTTTTAAAATAGATGGAATTACCTCTACCAATCCAATTGCTGTGGGGGATTGGGTTGAAATTCAAATTGAAGATGTGCAGGAAGAATCTGCCATCATCCATACAATTTTAGATAGGGATAATTATGTTGCCAGGGTTTCTCCGCACAATAAGAATCAACATCATATTATTGCCTCTAACCTCAATCAAAGTTTTTTATTTGCCACTATGAAAGAGCCTAAAACTTCTCAAGGCTTTATTGATCGGTTTTTAATTTCTTGTGAGTCTCATCATATTAAAGCGGTTATTATTTTTAATAAGTCTGATTTGTATGGTAAAAAAGAATTGGAACGTTTTGAAATGCTTAAAGAAATGTACATTTCCATAGGATATCAGGTTGTGTTAACCAGTGTTCAAGAAAATCAAGGGCTTGATGAAGTGAGGGAATTACTGAAAGGAAAAACAACTTTATTAAGTGGTCATAGTGGGGTAGGAAAATCTACTTTAATTAATCAACTATTTCCTCAATTTAATTTAAGAACACAATCGGTAAGTGATTGGAGTGGCAAGGGTTTACACACAACTACCTTTGCAGAAATGTTTGATCTTGATGATCAAAGTTCTGTAATAGATACCCCTGGCGTTAGAGAATTTGGTTTGGTAGATATCAGTAAACAAGAATTAAGTCATTATTTTCCCGAAATGCTTGCATTGCTAAATAATTGTCAATTTAATAATTGCATGCACACGAATGAACCTGGTTGTGCAGTTAAAAAAGAAGTAGGAATTGGTACCGTTTCGGATGATAGATATGTAAGCTACCTTACTATTTTAGATACAATGGAAGATAAAGCCTATTAGTAATCTAAGCTTTTACCCTTGGTATATTTAGGCGCTTTGATTACTTTTCCATCACTCGATAATAATTTTTCTGCACCTACATTTCGTCCATTGGTTGGGCAGCCACCTTCTTGTTTATCACCAGATTTTCCGCTACCAATGCCTATCTTACTCAATAAATTACAAGAGGAAAATAGAAATAGTATACCGATGCTGTATAAACTTATTTTTTTCATATTCAGGTTTAAACTTGTTGGGTGTAGAACGAATATTCGCTTTACTTATTTTAA
>JAVHPL010000176.1:0-8374 GCA_036170555.1 Sediminibacterium sp.
AGGATTATTGCTACTGTATTTTCCTGGGTCAAAATAATGAGTGGCATTGGTGCCATGTTCATGGTGATCGGTTTGCACATAGGGGCGCCATTCATGAAAAAAGCGAATTCGATTTCTACTTTCGGGGAAAGTACCTAAGAACCAATCGCGGTTAAGATCAAACCAATAATGATTAAATCTTCCACCAGGCCATATTTCATTGTGCTCCCTATCTGCAGGGTCTGCCACTGCTGGGTTTGCTTTATGCATATTGGCCCAGTTGGTATGACGGTCTCTTCCATCTGGATTAATATTGGGGTCCATTAGAATAACCATATTGTTTAACCAATGAATGGTTTCTTCGTTTTCGCATGCAGCTAAATAGTAAGCGGTTAGTAATGCCGCTTCACTGCTAGAAGGCTCATTTCCATGAACATTATAACCCAAATGAATTACCAAGGGTATATTTTCGGTATTACCTGTTAATTGCCCTTCAAGATGCGCCTTTCTAATTTCTTCTAAACGACTATGATTTGTAGCAGAGGTAAAGATGGCTACAATTTGTTGACGGTGTTCATAGGTTTCTCCAATTATTTTATATGTTACCCTATTAGAAACTTTACTCAATTCCTTAATGTATTCAACTATTTTATCGTGTCTGGTATGTTGTTCACCAATTGCATATCCCAAAAATGTTTCTGGTGTTGGAATAGCTGGATTCATTTTACCTACAACATCCGGATAAAAATAAGTTCCTTGTGCTGATATGGATAAAGAAAAACAAAATAAAAAGGCAATTGAGAGAATTGAGCGGCTTATCATAATGGTAATTTAATAATAAGAAAGGTACTTCATTCTATTTCTTTTTATACATTTTTGACTGAATTTTTATCTTAATATATGCTTTCGTTCTTATCTTTCTACACTTAAAATACTTTTCATGCGAAAATTTATATTGCTTTTATTTTTTTCAGTTTTTACCTTTTGTTCTTTTGCACAGGATCTGTCTTATTATTTGCCCAAAAATGTTTCGTATAATTCAGCAATTCCTACACCTAAATCAATCATAGGTCATGAAGTAGGTGAGTGGCATGTTACCCATGATCGGTTAGTAAATTATATGAAAGCATTAGATGCAGCATCTGATAGAATCACCTTGAAGCAATTGGGCCTTACTTATGAAGGACGTGAGCAGTTGGCGTTAATTATAACGGCTCCTAAAAATCATCAAAATTTAGAAGCTATTCGTTTGCAACATTTGCAATTAACCAACGTTAATCAATCTGCTGCCTTAAATATCAATGAAATGCCCGTAGTAGTTTGGATGGGCTATAGTATTCATGGCAATGAAAGTAGTGGTGCTAATGCATCTATGTTGTCAGCTTATTATTTAGCAGCTGCTGAAGGTCCTGAAGTAGATGCTCTTTTGGCTAACACTGTTATTTTATTAGATCCTTCTTTTAATCCAGATGGCCTCAATCGCTTTGCTAGTTGGGTGAACATGCATAAGAGCCAAACACTTGTTTCCGATCCTTATTCGCGTGAATACAATGAAGTTTGGCCTGGTGGAAGATACAATCATTATTGGTTTGATTTAAATAGGGATTGGCTTCCTGCTCAACACCAAGAGAGTCAAAATAGATTGGCATTATTTCATCAATGGAAACCCAATATTTTAACTGATCATCATGAAATGGGATCTAATGCTAGTTTCTTTTTTCAACCTGGAGTTGCTTCCAGAGTGAACCCGAATACACCATTAAAAAATCAAGAGCTTACCGGCTTGATTGGAAATTATCATGCTAAATTTTTAGATAGTATTGGGTCTTTGTATTTTACAAAAGAAGGATATGATGATTTTTATTATGGAAAGGGATCAACCTATCCAGATATTAATGGGGGAGTAGGTATTTTGTTTGAACAGGCTAGCAGTAGAGGTCATGCTCAGCAAACCGACAATGGATTACTCACATTTCCTTTCACCATCCGAAATCAATTTACTGCGGCTCTTTCTACCCTTGCTGCTGCTAAAGGGTTAAGAAAAGAAATGCTTACATATCAAAGAGATTTTTTTAAAGAAGTAAAAAAAGAGGCAGATGAATTTCCTACAAAAGCATTTGTAATTGGCGATCAATATGATGTAGCTAAAACGAATATTTTTATTCAAATGTTATTAAGGCATCAGGTTGAAATTTATGCACTTAAACAGGAATTAACCGTGGGGGAAAAAATATTCAAACCAGCATCAGCTTATATTATTCCTACCAGTCAAAAGCAGTTTAAAATTATTAAAACCGTATTTGAAAAAACATTTGAATACAAAGACAGTTTATTTTATGATGTAACGGCTTGGACAATGCCATTGGCATTTGGGTTGCCTTACGCTGAATTAAAATCTTTTACTGGCTCAATAGGCGGTAGAATTGAGCAATTACAACCATTGGCTTTACATACACATCATCTTAGCAATCCGTATGCTTATGCCTTTAAGTGGAATGAATATTATACACCAAAGCTTTTATATCTTTTACAAACAAAAGGGGTTGTAGCTAAAGTTGCTACAAAGAAATTTAACATGTTATTAAATGGGAAGGAAGAACTGTTTGATTTTGGAACCATTATCATACCTATAGGGCTACAGTTAAACAATAGAAAGGGAGATGTATTGGCTAATTTAATTGATGATTGTGTTGGAAATTCAGGAGTTGAAGTTTTTGCTTTACCCACAGGACTTTCATCTGGAGGAATAGATTTGGGCAGTGCTAGTTTTGTTCCTTTAAAAATACCAAGCGTAATGATGTTTGGTGGAACAGGTACGAGCGCAAATGATGTTGGAGAAATTTGGCATTTGTTAGATGCTCGATTTAATATTCCTGTAAGTATTGTAGATGTAGAAAGGTTTAAAAATATCAATCCATCCAAATATAATGTAATTATTATGCCTTCAGGGGCATACGGTAATTTAGAAAAATCCGCGCAAGAAAAATTGCGAATATGGGTAGCAGAAGGTGGTACTTTAATTGCTACAGAAGATGCTACAAAATGGTTATCTATCAATGGGTTTACCAAAGTAATATTTAGAGAAACGACTGATAAAAAAGATTCTACAGTTCAATTGCCCTACTATTTGCGACTAGATGAAACTAGGGCTAAAGATATGGCAGGTTCTTTATTTGAAGCAATAGTAGATGTAACACATCCTTTGGGCTTTGGATACTCCAATGCATCTATATCTATATTTAAATCAAATACTTTGTTTATGGAAAAAAATAAGGGCGCCTACAATTCTCCTGTTATGTTCACAAACAGTCCATTGCAAAGCGGCTATTTATATAGAGGCTATAAAAACGTAGTTAAAAATGCTGCTGCAATTAATATAGATATCGTAGGAAGGGGGAGGATAATTTCTATGGTTGATAACCTTAATTTCAGGGCATTTTGGTTAGGCACTTCTAAAATGTTTATGAATGCCATTTATTTTGGTGAATTAATAAAATAGACAAAATATGATTAAATTTTGTTTGGTTTGTGGCGTATTTCTATTGAATATAATATCAGTTCATGCTCAACCATTATTACTCAATTCTCAAAAGCATTTTCCAAGAGTAGCTAACGCATTTAAGTTTAAAGAAGATTCTTTAAAAAAGCAGTTTGCCAATTTGGGTTTGTCATGGCCAGCTAAACAATTGTATTTGCGTAATTTTAAATATGACAGTCAATTAGAGGTATGGGTGAGAGGTAATAGAAACGATCCATTTGTGTTATTTAAAACCTATAAAGTATGTGCGTTATCGGGTGCTTTAGGTCCTAAAAGAATGGAAGGAGATTATCAAGTGCCCGAAGGATTTTATTATATAAATGAATTAAATCCCCAAAGCAAATACCATCTTTCTCTTGGATTAAATTATCCCAATGCAGCAGATAGGGTAAATAGTAAAATGGAAAACCCTGGGGGTGAAATTTTTATTCATGGAACATGTGCAACAGTAGGATGTATTCCCATACAAAATGATCAGATAGAAGAATTATATGTGATGGCTGCACTTGCACAAGAGGCTGGCCAACAATTTATACCTGTACATATTTTCCCAATAAAATTTAATACACAAAAAAATGGAACTGTGCTTCAGAAAGCATACGAATTGAATCCTTCCTATTCCATTTTTGTAAATAAATTAAAAGAAGTTTTTGATTATTTTGAACGCACAAAAAAATTACCACTTATTTCAATCAATAAAAAAGGGGTATACCAACTAGTTGGTATTTAGTGTAATTATGACAACAACAATTGGCGGTTAAGCGCCTTTTGTTTAATTTTAATTTATAAGTCCCTATCTGTTTAAAGCCGATCAAGGTTATTAAATTTCAACCTCTATAAATGAATCGGTCTAAGCTATCTGTTTCAAATATTATCTTAATTGTAATCTGCTTAGTGGTAGTGATGTCCATTTTATTGATGAATGTGATCAATACCAAAAATTTAATTTCTTTAAGATCGTCTATAGATACATTAAACAATGAAATGCCCGAAATAGGGTTGCTAAGAAATACGGGTGATGAACTGATGCAGGCAGAAAACAAATACAGAATATTTTTGAGTACAGGAGATACCAGTTTTCGAGATCAGTTTTTAGCACATATTAACAATACTGTAGAAAATCTTAATTTAATAAAATCGGGAACAGATAGCAATCAAGTAAAAGAAATTATTGTCGGCTTAAACAAAAAAGTAGCATTGGCTAATATGATTGTTCAATTAAAGCATTTGTCTGACTCTGTAACAATTAAATCTAAAATAGCTAAGCCTATTAGTATATTTACTGTGCCAATTCAATTGAAAAAAATTGATCGGTCTGTTATTAAAGCTTATATGGTTTCTAGGGTAGATACTATGAAAGCCGTCACTAAGAAAAAAGGTTTTTTTAAAAAATTAGGTGCATTATTTTCTTCTAAAAATGATGATGAAATAAAATATGTTAAGGGTGGTTCTAATTCAAAAAATGGAAAGGATAGCGCTGAATCTGCATTAGATTCTAATATTACTCAATTGACGAATGATATACAAAACTATTATCAACAAACTCTTAATAAAGAGGTAGACATTCGAAAAAAAATAAATGATAGTGAAAAGCAATTGGCTGAAACTAATTTATCAATTGTAAATCAAATAAGTGCTTCTTTAAAAAATCTATTACAAAATGAAGAAAATGTACGAGCACAATTAAATGTAAATGCTTTTAATAATGCAATTAGCGCAAGGGATTCTATTCAAAAATTATTCTGGATTTCATTACTCATTATTTTATTTATTGTGGCTTTATTAGTATACAATATTTTTAAAATGGTCAATTATGAAAAAGAAATTTTAGAAGCTCGAGAAAGTGCTGAAAAATTAGCTCAGGTTAAAAGTCGTTTCTTAAGCAATATGAGTCATGAAATTAGATCACCGCTTACTTCAATTATGGGTTTTACCGAGCTGATAGATAAAGTAGAAACGGATCCTGAAAAAAAGAATTTTTTAGATGCTATCAAAACATCATCTGAGCATTTATTGTCTACAGTGAATGATGTATTAGATTTTTCTAAATTAGATGCGGGTAAATTAAAGTTAGAGAAGAAACCATTTTTACTTAGTAAGGCCATACAAGAAGTGGTATTTGCTTTATCATCCACTAGCGCAGCAAAAAAACAAATTTCGATTCATACTGAAATTGAACTAGATGCCAATATGGTTGTGAAAGGGGATTTATTTAGATTAAAACAAATTCTATATAATTTATTAAGTAATGCAATTAAATTTACCGATCATGGGTCAGTTACTATTCACTGCACATTAGATAGCATGAATAATGGAATAGCTACTATTAAAATAATGGTTACAGATACTGGAATAGGTATTCCTATAGATCATATTCATACCATTTTTGATGAATTTACTCAAGTAGCTTCTGATAGTAGTCGCAAAGAAAATAGGCGCGCTATTAAGGGTACTGGTCTAGGACTGTCTATCTGTAAAATGTTAGTAGAATTACAAGGAGGTTCTATTTCTGTAGAAAGTAAGTTAAATCAAGGTTCAACTTTTAGTTTTATCCTGCCATATCAGATAGAGCAAATGGATCAGATAGAGCAAACTGATCAGGTAAATCAAATGGATCATGTTCCAGTTCATGTTGAACCAATTGTAAAAACAACATTCAATTCACTGGTAGGTAAAAAAGCCTTAGTGATTGAAGACAATGATGTAAATATTATGTTATTGACCTTATTGTTAAAAAAATTAGGATTAATTTTTGATGTTGCTAAAGATGGGGCCGAAGGATTAGAAAAATTAAAGGCTTCCCAATATGACATCGTTTTAACGGATATTAATGTTCCCAAACTTACTGGTGATCAATTTGCCTTGGAAGTTCGTAAATTAACAGATCCTACAAAATTAGCCATTCCAATTATTGCATTGACCGCTACTATTATGCGTGATGATATTGATGCCTATTTACAATCGGGAATCAATGATATTTTAGTGAAGCCCTTTAGGCAAATTGAGTTGAGAAATATGCTAGAAAAATATGTATTAACTACTTAATTTCCTCTGTAAACATATTGAATTGTTTCTGGTGTTTGTTGTCTTAAAATCATTTGCATTCCTACTGTTAGTTCATCTAACACTTTTTTTGAGTAATGCCGGATGGTTAATAAACTCAATTGTTTTTCTATTTGTACATCAAATAAAGTACTAGCTTCTTGGGCAAGTTCATCAATTTTTTCGGCATGATTGTCTAAGCAAAGCTGTAAGTTTATTGCACCTGATTGAATTAAATTCGGTTTGATTTTTAATTGCCCAAATAGTTTATATAGTTTACTCATGGGTTCCTCCCCAATAAATGAGAAGTCAGTTGTTTTTAAATGAACCAATACCTGATCTTGTTTAAATACTATTATAGGAGGTAAGCTTTTTTGATTTTTTTGGTGAATGATGGTACCTGGAAGATCAGGATTTAAAAAAGATTTTACAAATAGTGGTATATTTTTATTTTGTAATGGTTTAATTGTTTTAGGATGTATCACTTGCGCACCATAAAAGGCCATTTCAATTACTTCGGTGTAATTGAGTTCATGAATTAGTTCAACCGATGGGAATAATTTTGGATCTGCGTTCATTACCCCATCTACATCTTTCCAAATAGTAACACTTTCGGCATTTAATATATTGGCAAAAACGGCTGCAGTATAGTCACTTCCCTCTCTGCCAAGTGTAGTACTTTCATTATCATACGTTGCTCCAATAAATCCCTGTGTTATGGTGATATTGTATTCCGCGTTTTGAATGTGCTCTTTAATTTTAGTACTACTGTATTCCCAATCTACTGCTGCATCTCTAAAATTATTATCTGTTCTTAGTAAATCACGAACATCTATCCATTGATTGGGAATCCCTTGTTCTTTTAAAAAATAACTAATAATACAAGTACTAAATAGTTCACCTGAACATACAATTTGGTCGTAATAATAATCATATGATCTTACAGGCTGATCATATAAAAGCCATTCTACTTCGGTAAAGAAATCATTTAATTTACTGTAACAAGGATTGTATTCCTTTATTAATAAGTATTTGGCAATGGTTAAGTGTTGCTGTTTTGTAATTTCAAATAATTGCAGTGCATCTTCTTTTCTACCAGCAAAGAATGCTTCAGCAACTTTTTCTAAACCATTGGTAGTTTTACCCATTGCCGAAACAATGATTACCAAAGGTTCATTTTTATGAACCTTTACGATGGATGTAAGGTTTTGAATTCTTTCTACATTGGTTACACTTGCTCCGCCAAATTTAAATAGCTTCATATAGGTACTGCTAAAATGTTAATCTATATTAAATTGCAAATATACAACCAACTTGCCGCCTAAAATTTCCGTGTTTAAGCTTAGCGTGCTATCTTTAGTAAAATCATTACGCCATTATGAATGTAAATAGAGCAGTACTAACACTAGATGAGTTTACCCTTCAACAGCTTCGACAGTTTCCTACAGCTACTGGCGAGTTAAGCCGCTTATTGAGAGATTTAGCTCTTGCCGCAAAAAGAGTAAATGTTGAAGTAAATAAAGCCGGATTGGTAGATATATTGGGAGACGAAGGGAGTGTAAATGTTCAAGGCGAGGAAGTGAAAAAGTTAGATATTTTTGCTAATAATCAGTTTGTGGGGGTTTTAAAACACGGTATTAGCTGTGCTGGAATAGGAAGTGAAGAATTAGATGAATTTGTGGTTTTTAATGATGAAATCAGTAATAATAGTAAATATATTGTTCATTTTGATCCGTTAGATGGTAGCGGAAATATAGACGTAAATGTTTCCATAGGAACCATTTTTGGGGTATACAGAAGGGTAAGTGAAATTGG
>JAVHPL010000177.1:0-8355 GCA_036170555.1 Sediminibacterium sp.
TTCTCCCCTATTTGCCGATATATCTTTCCACTCTCTTCTTTTATATGATCTATATCATCTTCACAATCAGGATATATTGTGTTAATTATATCTTTCAACTCTGCCCTGATAGTTGATATGGTTTTATTTCCTTCTATCCATACAATATCACTTCGATGGGTCATTAAAGAAGTAATATTTCTATCGCTTAAATGAAATACCCTTTCAATAATTTCTTGCTCCGCCTCTTCAATAGTACCCTGTTCTGTACCCTCACTAATAATAGCTTTTATTTCTTCTTCGGTTACTTGGCTTTCATTTGTTTTAATATTTAGCAATCGCACAATTAAATGCGAAGATCTACTTAATAGCCAAATGATGGGAAATGTAAGCCAACTTAAGAATCGCATGGGCCCTGCCACCAACTTGGCAATACCTTCTGGATTGCTTAATCCAATTCTTTTAGGTACCAATTCACCCAAAACCAATGATAAATAGGTAATTAAAATTACAATAATGGTGGTAGAAATGGAACTACTATATGGTGATAATAATTCAAATTTTGAAAACCATTCAGTGAGGGGTTTTTTAAAACTATCTCCAGAATAAATACCTGTTAAAATACCGATTAGGGTAATTCCAATTTGTACGGTAGATAAAAAAGTATCTGGATGATTGGCTAATTTTAATGCACGAGCAGCTTCTTCATCTCCTTTTGCTGCCTGACCTTCTAATCGGGCTTTTCTAGCAGAAACAAGCGCTATTTCGGCCATTGAAAAAATACCATTGATAATGATCAAAAAAAGTATTACTAAAACCTCTGTCATTCGGGTAAAAATAGGTAAAAAAAAGTCAGTAATGTATTTAAGCAACCAATGGGCCAGATTTATGTAAATAAAAGCGGCCAATTAGATAACCTATACTACTACCTAAAATAGCACCAAAAAATATATCTAAAGGATAATGAACACCAACATAAATTTGACCGTAGCTAATGCTTGCGGCCCATACCAACAAGGCGTATTTCCATTTTCCAATGATGGGGCCAATGGTCATATAAAGAAATACAGCAAAGCCAAAGTGATTGGTAGCATGGGATGAAGTAAAGCTGAACCCACCCGAACAATGGTCTAGTAATAGTCTAACCTGACCAATAAGGTTGGGATCATTACAAGGACGTGGCCTTTGAAAAAAAGGCTTTACCCAACTACTGCTTATTTGATCGGTTAATATTATAGTAATTACAATAAATAAAATCCAGGAAAACGATTTTTTAGGAAAATTTTGAATGGCAAAAATGATCATAAAAAGATAAAGTGGCATCCAAGTATTTCCTTCCCTATACCAAGGGTAAATTGAATCTAAAAAATGATTGGTATAAACAGTATTCAATTGCAAAAACAAATAGGTATCAACTTGGTTAATCCAATTCCATAAATTGTCCAATATACCTGTGAGCAAAATTGCCGTTATCATTCATTAAATTTAACCAACTATGAAACCCAATACTTTGTTATTTTAGAATGGGAATAATTAAAACTTACTTTTAATTACTACTACTTAAATCGAAAAACTGATCTACATCTTTCTTAAACTTTACTAAAGATGGTTTATGAATATAATACATGTGTCCGGATTCATAAAAATAAGTATGCACATTCTTTCTTTGTTCAGGTCGTAAGAACATGTGTTCTAAATCGTATTTTGCCGTAAAATAAGGAGTAGCAAAATCATAATAGCCAAAACCAATATACACTTTTAATGCAGGATTCTTAGCCATTGCATCACGCAAACTTTCTGCAACATTCAAAAATTTATTTTGAACATTATTATAATTCCAAGGGTATACATTACCAAAAATATTATACCCTTTTTCTTCTTTAAAATTTAGTTCATGCTGAAAATAGTCATTCATAGTGGCTGTGAAAGGACCATCTATATTAGCAAATGAAGGATCAAAACTATTACTCTCTGCAACATCATCTATATCTCTCCCAGTAAAACGAGCATCTAATCTTCCAATAGTTAACCCATCAGCCCTGCGTAATTCTTTGTAAAATCTACTTTCTTCAACCCGTAAATTGCTTTGCAAAATATAGGTTTTAGATAGCCCAGTGTAATAACTCATCTTTTCTGCAATGGCATCTTTTTCGGCATCAGTTAACCACCCACCCTTTAATAATGCAGTAGCATAAGCACCCAAAGCAAACTCTTCTGATTCTTTTAAAGCTTTTTGAAGATCAGCTTGTAAGTTGGGAGCTAATTTTTTGTGGTACCATGCTGCAGCTGTATAGGAAGGAATATACAATGCCCTTGGAAGGTCATTGCCAATATAATAATCGTTTGTACCAAAATTCAACACAGCAGAAATTAAGAAAATACCATTTAAATAAATGCGGTGTTGATCTTGTAAATATTTAGATAAACCTGCAGCCCTAGTAGTACCATAACTTTCACCAGCAAGATACTTAGGAGATCCCCAACGCTCATAACGTGATAAGAAATGTCTTATAAAGGAACCCATAGAACTAATATCCTCTTCATATCCATGAAACTGTTTTGAATTTTCTCCTGAAGCAGGTCTGCTATATCCTGTTGAAACTGGATCAATAAAAACAAGATCTGTTTTATCTAACCAAGAATATTCATTATTAATATATTTATATGGGGGTCCACTTGCAGCACCATCCTCTTTTAATAAAACACGCTTAGGACCTACTCCACCCATGTGCAACCATACAGATGATGATCCTGGACCCCCATTAAAAGTAAAAGTGATTGGTCGTTTTCCCGAAATTTCTTTATCTTTTTTATAATACGTAAAAAACATTTTTGCAATTAGTTTGCCCGTATCATTTTGCAATTGTAAATAACCAGTATAAGCAGTGTAATCTATATTTATGCCCCCAATGGTTACACTACTTTTTGAAGTAGTAACAGAAACTCCTGCAGGACTTACTTCAGCATCTTCATTTTGGCGAATGGTTGATTGTTTTTGAGCAAATATTTGCAGATTAAAAAAAATGCATAAAAACAAGTATATAGGTCTTTTCATAATTATATTTTAAAGGTTGAATATAATTAAAGTTTTGCTAATTCAATTAGATTGATACTACTATGAATATATTTCCACAATTAAAAACGCTTGTTATTTGATCAATACCGGTAAAATTGCTTCTTTCCAAATGGCGTATCCTTTTACATTCATGTGCAGCATATCACCCAAAAATAAATTAATCTGAGGCTTACCATCAGCAGTTAACATTGGGGTCCAAATATCTATATATGCTGTTCTTCTTTGTTTTTTTAAGTATCGTTTAATACCCAAATTTGCTTCAACCATCTGATCTTTCATTTTCCATCTAGAAGGACTAGGTTTCATACTTACAAAAGCGATATGTGTTTTGGGTAATCTATTCCTAATCATAGTAAAAAGTACTTTAAACCTTTCAATTACAGAATCGCTGGATAATGTAGGGTTAAAGGCAAAATCATTCTCACCACAGTAAATAACTACCTGTTTAGGAAAATAAGGGAACAATATTTCTGATGTATACCGAATTACATCAGGTAAAGTTGAGCCCCCAAATCCCCTATTGATGATGGTAAAATCTGCAAAATCAGCTTGAACATTTTTCCATAATCTAAATGAAGAACTACCCGCAAATAAAATTGCATTTTTGGTAGGTATAGAAATGCTATCGGATTTTTGAAATGCTTTTATTTCATTAATGAAAGGTTGTGCATTTATTGAACTAAAGAAATTTGTATACACAAACAAACAAATCAAAAATAAAAATTTACCTATATGTTTCATAAAATAATTTTCATAAGCAATATTGAATATACTACTTATGAACTAAAGCATAAATAGAATGGTTTGTTCTCATTTATAATGAGCATCTAGCACTTCAATATCAAAAATCAATACACTATTTGGAGGAATTTTCTTACTTCGGCTTCTGATGGTATAAGCCAAGCCAGAAGGAATAATTAATCGAATGGCTCCACCTACTTTGCATAGAGGTAATCCAATTTGCCAACCTTTAATTAATCGGTTTAAAGGAAAAGTAGCTGGTTTTTCTTTAGTTTGATCAAAAACAGTACCATCTAATAAACTTCCCTTATAAAAAACAGTTACCGTATCTGTAACAGCAACAAAAGCTCCGTTACCTTCTTTTAGAATCTGATAAAAAACACCATCTTTTTGTACTAATGTTCCTATTTTTTTATCTATTCCCAATTGTGCAATCAACGCAAAATCTTTTTTTGCTTGAACTAGCGAATCGGCATTTTTTGTATAGTCAATAGTTGGTTTTTCACTAGTTGGCTTCCGTTCAAAACTATTTCCATATTGGGCTGTAGCAGATTGAAACCCACCGTTCCATAAATAAAATTGATTATTATCCACTCCTGCCCCATAATCAATCCGATCACCTGCTTTACCTGTTGCATCATAACTAAAAATAGATTTTGTTAGTTCAACCCATTTTCCCTTTTCATCTTGTACCCATTGATTTGCAAAAAATGCTTTACGCTGTAATTGCCCATTTACTCCCTCAAAATTTTCATTAAAAGAATAGAGATTACGTAACAGTTGCCCATCATGGGGCGCTTTAAAACTTGCAATTAATTTCCATTTTTGTAATTCTGGCATAAAAAAATAACCAGTATAAATAGTAGTAGCAGTTGCACTATCATTTAAAGCCGTTACTAAAAACTTGTAGGTAATACCTGGCTTCCAATTGTATACCAAATGGCTATGGCCACCTGTTCCTTCATTGCCAAAATCTGTTGCTATTACCTGCTCCCCTTTTGCTAATAACATTACTTTATTACTATCTAACACTTTATTTCTATCAACCGCTTCATTACCAGAATCCCATACAGAAAAAATAACCCTTCTTTCTTTTGCACTATTCACTTGTATACCAAAATATCCCCTTGCAAAACCGCATGCCATATAATAACTATGCAATACATCTGCTTTTTCAGGTATGGTTACTTCATTATAAAAAGAAGTTACTTTGATACTATCAGGTACAGGATATTTTAAATGAACAGAAGCCGCATTTCTTCTTTCAACTGCATTAAACTGCAAATTAGCAACTGCAGTTCCAGTAAGTTTTAGTTGCTGAATATGGGCAATTATATTCCCAGCTCTCTTAATTGCCTTTAGCTGGATGGTATAAAAGCCACTGTCTTTTATAATTACAGAACCTGCTTTTAATTCTTTAAAATTACTCGAAGCAGGAATTACTAGATTAAAAATTTTTCCATGCAAACTCACTTGTATAATAGAACCTGCTACCCCATTTTTTGCAAATAAACTTAGGTTAAGTATGCCCGGGTTACGAACATAAAAATGATAAGTAATTATTTGATGGGTATTTTTCCAATTATTTAACCCAGTTTTGGAAGAAAATAAAGATGTTTCATTATTCTCAGTTGGTACAGCATACCCTGTGTAAGCAGGTATTATTGCCTGTTGAGCATTTACAACAGTAATTGACATAACCATAATACATAGGAGCAATTTCAATGGCATGAGCTAAGTTTTGGAATTCAAACTTAGCAAAAGAAAATCAGGATTAACAAAAACTAGTTTATGCGTTAAGAAAATCTCTAAACCAATACCCAGAATCTTTAATGGTACGCAATTGAGTTTTCATATCCACGTGTACCAATCCAAATTTTGCTTGAAAACCCTCTGCCCATTCAAAATTATCGGTGAGTGTCCAAGCAAGGTATCCACCAACATGAATTCCTTCTTTTTTAGCCCGCAATACTGCGCCAATATATTGTTGAAAATATTGAATACGCTCAGTATCTGCAATTCTGCCATTAACCAAATAATCTTTAAACGCGGCGCCACCCTCTGTAATCATAATTTTCTTTACTCCACCATACATCCAATATCTTCGAATCATCCTATAAAAACTATCTGCATTAATTTCCCAACCTAAAGCAGTATGGGGTACTTTTCTTTTAGCTGCCGTAACTTCTGTTGCATGAACATAAGGAATAATGGGGCTATATTTTACCGTAAGAGCAAAGTAATTTTGTAACCCAATAAAATCGAAATTAAACTGCATTTTATCTTTGTATTTCCACGCTTTAGTGTAGATATGCAGCTTTTCTAAAAAAGGAAAATCAAGGTCGTCTGGATACCCTCTGCCCAATACAGGCTCAATAAATAATCTATTGAGCAAAGCATCTGCCCTTTTTGCTGCCAGCAGATCTTCATTTTTGCTGGTATAAGGTATTACTTCGCTACAAGAAAAACAAGTGCCAATATGTGCAGAATTCACTTCGGCCCTCACTATTTTACCACCGTCAGCCGTACATAACGCTGCATTGTGAATAGCCAACATAAACGCATTTAAATTGGTTTTACCGGGTGCATGTTTACCCAACATATAACCCAAAGAAGTAAATCCCATGGGTTCATTTAATATAATCCAGTTTTTTACTTTATGACCAAATTCATCTGTACACAATTTTACATACCTGCTAAACCATTTTTGCATTTGATGACTGGCCCATCCTCCTTCTTTTTCCAGTTCATAAGGAAGATCCCAATGATATAGCGTTATATAAGGTGTTATCCCTAGTAAAAGGCATTCATCAATTACCCGATGATAATAAGCAATTCCTGCTTTATTTACTCTTCCAATACCTTCTGGAAGAATTCTACTCCAGGATATAGAAAATCGAAAAGTATTAAAGCCAAGTGCTTTTACTAGAATTAAATCATCTTTAAAACGATAATAAAAGTCCGTTGTAGTGGAAGGCTTCGCACCCCCTTTAATTTTACCTGTTCTGCGGGAAAATATATCCCAATTACTTAGGCCTTTGCCATCTGCTAAGTATGCACCTTCATTTTGAAGAGCCGAAATAGCTACACCCCAAGCAAAATTTTCTCCAAAATCTTTGGCATACAATTGATTTTTGTAGGGCATCATATTAACTGCGAAGTTGAAGTTTAGTTATTGCAGCAATGCCTTGCAAAGATTAAGCAATTGTTAAGTTTATTAATTTATTCTGGCTAAATTGCGTGTATGTCTTTGGAACTAGATCAACTTGGGTTATTCGAACAATTTGAAGCACTGATAGCGAAGGAAGTTACTTTAGAAATTAGGGAGTTCTTAAACGACCAAAACATTAGTGATGTGGCCGAACTAATGAATGAATACCCCGATTATGAAGCTAGCATCATTGCCAATATGAATATTCATAGGGCGGCAAGTGTATTTAAGATTTTGGATATATCTCAGCAAAAAAGCATTGTAAAAGAACTCCCCTCTGCCAAAACAGCCGAACTTTTAAATGAATTGCCTGCCGATGACCGAACTGATTTTTTAGAAGAATTACCTAAAGCAGCCATCAGAGATCTCATTAAATTATTAGACCCTGAGGAAAGAAAAATTACACTCGCTTTACTAGGTTATCCGGAAGACAGTGTAGGCCGATTAATGACTCCAGATTATGTATATGTTTATACACATAATACGGTAGATGAGGTATTTAATACACTGCGTAAGTATGCTAAAAATAGTGAAACTATTGATGTGGTGTATGTGATTGATGAAAATGGAGCACTGATAGATGATGTAAGAATTAGAGATGTAATACTAGCCACTTCTGATAAAAAAGTAGCAGATATAATTGACGGCAGGGTGGTATCCTTAAATGTAAACGATGATCAGGAAAATGCCAGCCAAGTTTTTAAAATGAATAATCGGGTGGCTTTACCAGTAGTTGATGAAAATAATATTTTATTAGGCATCGTAACCATTGATGATATGCTATGGGTAGCCAATGAAGAGTTTAGTGAAGACATGCAAAAAATGGGGGGAACAGAGGCATTGAATGAACCTTATTTAGATATTCCACTGTTTCAATTATTTAAGAAAAGGGTTGGCTGGTTAGTGGTATTATTTATTGGCGAAATGCTTACAGCAACGGCCATGGGTTATTTTGAAGATGAAATTGCCAAAGCCATTGTACTGGCGCTTTTTGTTCCATTAATTATTTCAAGTGGAGGAAATAGTGGATCACAAGCTTCTACTTTAATTATTCAAGCAATGGCTGTTGGAGAAATAACAGTTAGTGATTGGTGGCGGGTATTAAAAAGAGAACTCCTTAGTGGGTTATTATTAGGAACAGTACTGGGAATCATTGGATTTATTCGGGTTGTAGTATGGCATTCAATAGTACCCAATATCTATGGCCCACATTGGAAAATGATTGCATCTACGGTAGGATTTTCTTTAATTGGCGTGGTATTGTGGGGCACATTGAGCGGATCAATGCTCCCTATCCTGCTTAAAAAATTAGGGGCTGACCCCGCAGTTTCCTCTGCACCTTTTGTTG
>JAVHPL010000178.1:0-30435 GCA_036170555.1 Sediminibacterium sp.
GCAGCAGTGTCTTGTTACTACTGGTATAGAATACCTGCACTATTAGGATTTAGTGAACTTGATCCTACCGATTATTTAATTGACTTGCACACTACCATACCTGCTTGGATAATATTTATGATCACTTCTGCAACCACTTTGTTTTTTTTCTGGTGGTTCTTATTTAGAAAACCTACCTTAAATAGCTGGATAATTCGCCCAGAATACGCAAGTAGGGCTCATTAAAATTACTTGCCAATTAAATGATAACTGGTTTGACGTTCATTGATATATCTAAATCCGTTTTCATCAAAATACCCATCTTGTTCTAGCATAATTCGAATAGTTTTTTTCCATTCATCAATAGTTACTGCTGCATTTAATTCAATGGAATAGGCGGTATGAATATGCATAGGAAAATCACCACTTCCGGGAACACCACCTTGTTGATCCCATAAGCCAATGGTGGGCCCTGCAGCGTGTCCGTGATATCCAATTGGGTGTGTATATATGCTGGCTTCTATATTTTCTTTTTTTGCTTGAGCCAATGCATCAGCTAATATTTGATTGCCCGTTTTATTTTCTTTGAATTGTTCTGTAAGGATGTCTTGCAAACGATTGGCTTTTGCTAATGCGCGTTTTAAATAAGCTGGTGCATCATTTTCATTGGGCCTTAATACATACGCATGTTCTTGTATATCGGTATTTAATCTTAAATAGCTAATGCCAAAATCTACATGCAGTAGATCTCCCAACTGAATAATATTTTTACTATCGTATCCCTTTGTGGTGAATGCTTTTAAATGATCAAATAGTACCGTATCGTTTCGTTGAATTTCTACTGATGGATGAAACCAAGTGGTTAACCCCAAATCATTTATTTTTTGACGATACCACCAAACCAAATCTTCTGTTGTGGTGATGCCTGGTGTAATTACCTTACTACTAAACCCTTCTGCAATTATTTTTTTGCTGATACTAATGAGTTGAGGATAAAATTGCATTTCTCTTTCGGTTCTTGTTTCTAGCCAACTAACGGCCAATGGCTCTGCCGAAACAACACGTTGTTTAAAATTAGATGGCAATACTTTTAATAAAGTTTGATATTCAGTATGATCCATGCCATCTGCATGTGCAAAATTTTCAGATGTGTTAACAGCTATTTTTTTAGGATTTTTTTCTAGAATTAATGCAATTAATGCATCCCATTGATTGGGATATTTTTTCATGTCCCAAGCTGCTTCAATTTGATCTCCCACATTGTATCGGGCAACCGCCGATTTGGTAAATACTTTTGTTTGTGGATTATAATAAAATACAATGATGGTTCTTCTTCTTGCACTTATCCAAGTAGCTGGTAAAATAGTTTTAATTATGGGGTCTTCATTGTATTCACGGGTAATCATTACCCACATATCTATGCCATGCTTTTCCATCAGTTGTGGCAATACATAGTTTAATTTATTTGCCAATACTTCATCTATAATATTCGCTTGTTCTCTTAGCGGTAAAACTTGTGCATGGGTATTGATATAGCTGATCAATAACAAGAAACTAATCCATTTTTTCATAATATTATTTTTATTGCCTACTAACTGTTCTATGAAAATAAGTATTAATGAACCAAAAATCAATAAGAACGTTAAGTAATTTTATTTACAGATTTATTTTTCTATTATGCAACTTTAACAGTTCGATGTTATTTTTTGTTTCACTACGCTAACTTAGTGTTGAATTTAAAATTTATTTGTGCGTAAATTCTTATTCTTTTCACTGCTTTTTATGATGGTAACGTCTTGGATATCTGTTGCTGCTCAGGATACCATGGTACCTCAGAAAGATTTAACGGATTTACTTTTTCCTAATAAACAGTTGAATAAAAAGAAGGGATCAGATTCCATCATCATAAAAAAATTTTATCCTAGTTATTTACCTATTCCAGGTTATAATCCTGCATTAGGTTTTGTATTAGGTGCTGGAGTTAGTGCTGGAATGCTTATGGGCAATAGCCATACCACGCATTTGTCTACCCTATTATCGAATGTAACAGTAACTACTAAAAAGCAATTGAATGTGAATATTCGAACTAATATTTATCTTAAAAATGATCAATTCATTTTACAAGGAGACTGGCGATGGTTGTTATTTTCTCAGGATACCTATGGACTTGGTGTTAATTTTAGAGACGTTGTAGATGGGGGCCCTATTAAACAACCCATGAAATTCAATTATATCCGGTTTAATGAAACAGTTTATAAGGCTATTAAAAAACCTTTGTATGCAGGTATTGGCCTTAATATAGATTATCATTATGCTATTCAAGATCAGTTACTGGTTACTAGCGGGCCCAATAGGTTTACCACTGAACATTATATTTATTCTTTAGAAAATCATTTACCCATAGATCGCTATTCATCCGTTGGATTTTCATTTAACTTATTGTTCGACAATCGTAATAATGCCGCGAATCCTAGTAGAGGAACCTATGCATTGATAAGCGTAAAAGCCAACAACGAGTTGTTGGGTAGCACCAAAAATAATACTACTCTGTATTATGAATACAGAACGTATATGCGTTTATTTAAATATAAAAAACAATCTTCCATTCTTGGTTTTTGGACATGGTCACAATTACTGGCTGGTGGAAAACAACCTTACCTACAAACGCCCGCCATTTCATGGGACATGTACAATCGTTCTGGTAGAGGATATGTACAAGGTAGAATACGAGGAGAAAGTTTTTGGTATGGAGAAACAGAATATAGATTTCCTATTTCACCAAATGGGTTGCTAGGAGGAGTGGCTTTCTTTAATGTAGCAACTGCTAGTAATGCTTTTAATAATGAAAAATTAGGCCAATTTTTTTCTCCTGCTTATGGGGCTGGTATCCGTATAAAAATCAGTAAAATTACCAATACCAATATTGCTATTGATTATGGCAGAGGTATCAAGGGATCTAGTGGTATTTATTTTAACCTGCAAGAAACTTTTTAGTTATCGGGTAAGCCTATATATAAATACTGCGGCCCTTTTCATTAGTTTAGGAAACTCTTTTACATTCAATACTTCACCAGGAGCATGTGCACCTCGTCCGCTGGCACCCATTCCATCTAAACAATCTACATAAGCCGCTATGTACGAAATATCTCCTGCACCCCTGCTACCTGGGTTTCCTGGTGTAATTTTTCCATAACCTAATGCCTCATTTATTTTACTCAATTCATTGGCTAATGCTTCATTACCTTTTGTGGGTGCCATGGATGGAATTCCATCCATGAAATGAATAGTAGCTTTTGAGCCAGGTAAGTTTTGTTGTGTTATTGCCAGCATGGTTTTGCGGGCATTTATTTTTTGTTCTTCTGTTAAAAATCGAAGGTCTCCAATTACAATTGTTTTTGGAGAAATGATATTGGTTTTTCCTGATGCATTTCCCTTTTGTGCTTCAACGTCCACATTTATTTCAGAACCTCCAATAAATAAGCCTGGATTAAAGGTGAGGTATTGCTCCTTACTTAGTTGTTCTCTAAAAGTATTAATAATTCTTACTGCTTCATAAATAGAGCCATATCCTCCTCCACTAAAAACGCTCGATGAATGTGCCTGTTTTGCTTCAACTTCTAATCTCCATCCACTAGCTCCTCTGCGTGCAGTTGCAATACTGTTTAATCCACCAGCACCTTCAAATGCCAATGCAATATCATGTTCTTTAGCACGCTTAATAAAATCACCACGGCTTACTTCTCTTGGAACTCCAGCATTTTCCTCATCTCCTGTCATATAAATGGTAATGCTGGCATCATCTAATAATTTTAAATCAGCTAAAGCCTTCATTGCTCCAATAATTATAACATCTCCGCCCTTCATATCATTAATACCCTGCCCAGTTATAGTGCTGTCTGTTAATTTGGTAAATGGATTGGCTGGCATATTTGGTTCAAACACGGTATCTAAATGCCCAATTAAAAAAAGCTTCTTGCCTTTTTTGCCCTTTCTGTATGCCACTAAATGCCCCGCTCTTTTTAATGAATCTGGTAGTTGTATCCATTCTACGGTAAAGCCTAGTTTACTCAATTCATTGGCATATAAATCGCCTACCTGCTTTACTCCTTTTACATTAAATGTGCCACTATTGATATTCACCGATTGCTTTAATAATTCCATCATTTGCGGAAAAATTATTTCGGTTTCTTGTACAATTTTATTTTCTTGGAGGCTAAGGGTTTGTGCTTGGATATTCAACGCAACTATTATTAAGTATATACTTACAATAACTTTTTTCATAAATCACTATTAATGTTATCAAGATAAATCATTCGTGCAAAATACCTAAAACTAGGTATTTGAAAATGATTGGCTTTAAGTCATATTGCACTTCTTATTTTGAACTGGTTTTCAGTTAGTAAGATAGGATTAATTCCTAAAAGGGGTGTGAACATATCGGGGGGTATAGTTCCACCCCTTTTTCTTTAAAATGCTGCAATCAGCTCTGCCACTTGTTTTGGTGCTTCTTCCATTGGCACATGCCCTACATTGGGTAATATCACCAGTTTACTTTCCTTAATGTCTTTCTCAAAAAGGCGGGCGTTGGCTACAGGAATCAAATTGTCTTTCTCTCCCCAAATAATTAAAGTTGGTTTTGTGATGGTTTTAATTTTTTCAGGAGCTTGTTCCAATCCATTTTTAAAAATACTCAACAAAGCCTTTCTATTTCCTACACTGATGGCCATATCGTGAAAACGATCTACCTGCTCATTGGTTACCATGGCTGAATCATAATAAATACTCTCTAAACTCTTTCTTACCAAGGCTTTTGGCGTAATGAATAATAATAAGTTATTGATAATTGGGGTAGAAGCTAATTTAAATCCTAGTGAACCCTTTGTATTTAAAACAGGATAACCTGTAGCATCTATGAGTATGAGCTTTCTTACTTTTTGGGGATATGCTACTGTAAATTGCCATGCTATTCCTCCTCCCAAAGAATTTCCACCAATATCACATTGATTTACTTGTAAGGTGGTTAAAAATGAATCTAAAAATGTATTATAATACGCATAACTATAAGTATTGGCTGGGTTTGGCCCTGTTATTCCAAATGCCGGCATATCTAGCGTAATTACTCTTCTTGTTTTACGAAGCTGCTGAACTACTTTTTCAAAAGTATTGAGTGATGAAGATGTACCATGAATTAGTAACAGCGGTGTAGAATCCAATACATTGCCTTCATCTCTATAATGCACTTGCATACCCATCAATGGAAGAAATTCCGATTCAGAATTGGTGTATAGCCTTTTCATTTCTGCTAATTTTTGATCGGGCTGATAATAAATTATCAACAAAGCAACCAATGCAATTAGTAATATAGAAAACAGGTATCCAAGTACTTTAAAAACTTTTTTCATTTATAAAAATTAATGATGTTTTGTTTACACTCAGGTATTTCAATACTATCTTACTATTATTTTTTCCATATTGCACCAATACCAGCTTCCCATAATTGTTTATTAATTAGGGGTATTTGATTGTTTAATAAATCTAAGCCTGTTTTTTTAAGTATGGCCCACGCTGCATTTAATACTTTAATTCTATCTAAAGAAGGTTGTGTTACAATGGGCAGTTCTCCCTGCAAATGATTCATAGCAAACATATAATTCGCTGTAAATTTATTGGGAAAATTTTCTACATCATCGTATGCCAATGATTTGCGTTGAATCATTACTTCATCCCAATCGGTTAATTTTTTTAACAAATTGGTAGCAGATGATTTTAATGAATGGTATTTATTTTCTGCAGGTAATTGTGTTATAATTAAAGCTAGTTGCACTTTTTTAGCATTCAGTGTATTTACTAAATTATGCATAGAGGCTAATTCAGTTTCTACACTTTGTACTATTTGATGATAAGATGCATAATCTGCAGCAGTAAAATTATAGAGTGGATTATAGAGAATTTCAGCCTCTGTACTTACTTTTTGATTGCCATATTGTAAGGTTATACTATATTTTCCGGGGCTAGCTTTATGACCGCTATAACTACTTTCTATATATGCCCCTGGAATGCCAGGTAATATTGCATAATGCATATCCCATACAAAGCGATTCATGCCTTTGCTTTTAGATAGGGTTGGTTCTTCTTGCGGACCGCCATCATATTTTTTATAAGTACTATCTGCTTTAGAATTAAAATTTCGCACTATATTTCCAGATGCATCTTTTATTTCTAAACTAATTTGTTCGTCATCTTTTAAAGTGGGTAATTGATAATAAATTACTACACCAGTAGATGGATTTACTCCACTAAATTTATTGATACCTGTTGCTTCTGCATTATCCATTTCACTGTAACCTGTTACGGTATATGCTTTTGATGGCTTAAAAATAGCCAAGCCATTGTTTTCTTTTTTATACTGGCGCACCAACGATAAATCATCTAATATCCAAAATGATCTTCCTGAAGTAGCAGCAATTAAATTGCTTTGATGTATTTTTAAATCGGTAATTGGCGTAAGGGGTAAATTTAATTGAAAAGGTTTCCAATTTTTTCCCCCATCCCAAGAAAGATAAATACCTGTTTCTGTTCCTGCAAACAATAAATCTTTTTGTTCATTGTCTTCTCTTACTACTCTGGTGAAAGCTGTAGCAGGTATGCCATTTACTATTTTAGTCCATGTTTTTCCGTAGTTGTTAGATTTATACAATGATGGTGTATGATCATTAAACTTATATCGGGTGGTTGCAATATATACAGTTGCTTTATTGTGTGGAGAAACTTCTATGGCATTAATTAAACATTCTGTTAATCCTGTAGGGGTAATATTTTGCCAATTTTTTCCTCCATCTTTTGTTACATAAACATATCCATCATCACTTCCTGTGTATATCACCCCTTTTTCTTGTGGTGATTCTACAATATAACTTAAGGTTCCATAATTTTCTGCTCCTACTGCTTCATTGGTAAAAGGTACACCTGGTGTTCCTTGCTTTTCTTTTTCATTGCGTGTAAGATCTGGTGAAACTTCTTCCCATGTTTTACCTAAATTATTTGTACGTAATAATTTTTGTGCGCCATGATAGTATGTATTGGGTTCGTGTTTACTCCAAATTATGGGAGCATTCCAATTAAAACGATACTTCATGTCTTTTGCATCCATCCCTAAATATTGAATAGGAGCAGCCATGATATTAGTAGATACTTTTGATTTGGTATCTAAAACCTCTATGGTTCCTTGATAACTTCCCCCTAATACTAATCTTGGATCATCTGGATTAAATGCTAAGAATGCACTTTCTCCTCCTGCTGATGATGTCCAATGATCGGTAGTAATACTTCCAACTCCTAATGCACGGCTGGCAATACTTACAGAGCTGTTGTCTTGTTGACCTCCATAAATCCTATACGGAAATTGGTTATCTACATTAATCCGATAAAATTGTGCAGTGGGCATATTATTTTGGCTGCTCCAAGATTTCCCTTGATTAAAAGTGATAGCCGCTCCTCCATCATCCGAAATAATCATATTATTTGAATTGGTTGGATTGATCCATAAATTATGGTAATCTCCATGGGTAGAAGAAATATCACTCCAGGTTTTTCCACCATCAATCGAACGCATAGCTGGTGCACTCATTACATATAATGTGTTTTCGTTTAATGGATCAGTAAACAATTCTATATAATACCATGCACGTTGAATTAACCGATGATCGTTGGTTACTTGGCTCCACGTTTTTCCCGCATTGGTTGAAACATAAATACCTCCTGCTGATTTTGAAAAATCACTTTCAATTAATGCATATACTTTTTCTGAATTAGATCTACATACTGCAATTGCCATTTTGCCCATCTCCTTTGGCAAACCTTCTTCCATTTTATTCCAATGTTCCCCACCATCTATTGATTTATATAAACCACTTCCTGGCCCTCCACTAATTACTTTCCATGGCAATCTACCGTGTTCCCACATGGCTGCATACAATATTTTAGGATTATTCATATCCATTGATAATTCGGCACAACCTGTTTTATCATCTACATACAATACTTTTTTCCAATTTATTCCACCGTCGGTAGATTTATAAATTCCACGCTCGGTACTTTTGCTATACAATGCCCCCTGCGCTGCTACAAATAAAGTATTTGGATCTTTGGGGTCTATTGTAATTCGTGCAATATGTTGTGTTGCATCTAGGCCCATTTTTTTCCATGTTTTTCCTGCATCGGTACTTTTATATACCCCATCTCCATGGTGTGTCATTACACCTCTTATAGCATGTTCGCCCATGCCCACATATACTATATTCGGATCACTTTCTGCTACTGCAACGGCCCCTACAGATCCAGTTTTAAAATAGCCATCCGAAATATTATTCCAACTTATACCCATGTCTTCGGTTTTCCAAAGACCTCCTCCAGTTGTTCCCATATAGTAAGTACTGGTATTTCCCACTACTCCTGTTGCTGTTACAGATCGGCCTCCTCGGAATGGCCCAATACTTCTCCATTTGAGCGGTTTAAAATAATTGTTAAGTTCATTGTTTGAACTATCGTTGTTGGTTTGAGCACCAATAGAACTGATGAAGGCAAGGCAAACAAATAAATAAACAAATTTTTGTTTCATGGTTTAGCTATTAATACGGAAATATAAAACAATAATTAAAATTGATCATTTAATTAATTGGATTAGTGTAACTGATGCTATGTTTTTAGTTGAATGTACTTGTTTATTTATTTATGATTACAGTCATAAAATTATAATAATAGCATGAATACATTTACTTGTTGATAAAACTTATAAAACTTTTATATGAAAAAAGTATTCTTTTTAATTGTAATAACAGCCAGTGCTGTTTATTTTTCTGCTTGCTCTAGTGGTACTGATGTAAAATCAAGTACAGAGTCAAAATCTACTGCTGCTGATGCAGCAGGTCAATCTGGAGTTCAGGATGATGTTTCTACAAAAAATGTGGTGCAAATTGCAGTAGGTAGCAAGGATCATTCTACCCTTGTTGCAGCAGTAAAAGCGGCTAATTTAGTAGACGCACTTAGCAATGCAGGTCCTTTTACTGTATTTGCCCCTACAAATGCTGCTTTTGATGCGTTACCCGCTGGCACAGTAGACGGCTTGTTGAAACCAGAAAAACTAGAAACACTTACAGACATACTACAATATCATGTATCACTTGGTGTGTTTAAATCTGAGACTTTTACAGATGGTCAAGTAATAGGTCAAGTAAATGGTGGAAACATTCGTATCACAAAGAAGGAGGGCAAATTATTTGTAAATGGAGAAGCTGAAATTATTGCCTCTATTCCTGCTTCTAACGGAATGATTCATGTAATTAATAAAGTATTGCTTCCCCCAGCAGTTAAATAGTTGGTACTTGTTTTTGTTAAGAGGCTGTTTAAAAAGACAGCCTCTTTTAGTTTGTGGTATTTGATAGATTTATTTATTTTCTTCTCTTTGTGGTAAAATTTGAGATTGTAGTACCGTAGAAATTTTTAATGCGCGCTGCTTGGCAATTAATGCATTTGCACCTTTAAAATTTTCATCAATTGTTTCGAAGAATAGCCTATTCCATTGTTGAAAGTGGGCTTGTTGTAAATTTAGAATTCTATGTAAATGTTTATGTAAATCCATTGGATTTCCTTGATAGCTTCCTGTAAAGAGCAATAAATTTTCCCAAAAATCACACATTAGTGGCAAATGTTTTTCCCAATTCACTTTCACAACATCATTAAATATAGTACCTAATAATTCATCTGCAATTACTTTGTTATAAAAAAGTTTAATTAAACGTTCTATATCAGTTCTGGTACAAATATCTTTTTTCATATACTAGTTATAAGTCTTTGTGATTAAAATTTTTTATAGATATAATAAGTGGTATAATCATCCAACATAGTAATACTAAAAAAGATATTCCCATGCCTGTTCTAGTACCAAAAAAATCATTAAATATAGCTCCTGTATAACCCATTAATGCGGATACATCCATTTTTAATAGAATTAATATCCTACCTAAATCAATTGGGTTTAGCATACTTACACCTACCATTATTTTCTCAATTGGGTAATCGGAAAATTGAAATACTAAAAATAAAATTAAACCATCAAATAATATTGAGAAGTACAACCAAAGTAAAATAGCTACACCAATTCCCTTTGCTTTATCTCTTGTTTTTACTGTTGCAAGTAAGGCAATAGAAACGAAAATAATAGAAAGGAGTAGGCCAATAAGAATCATTATAAATCCTGTTATGTCTGGTTGAAAAAGTAATACGGGTATCCCTGCCCCTATAATAAATGCAAATGACATAGACAATGCCAATCCTGTAAATAAACTAAACCAAATGGTTTTTCTTTGAAGTGGTTGGCTTACTAATAGCTCAATGAATTCTATACTATTATAAATATAAATAGTAGAAAATACCAAACTCACCAAGGGAACTATAATGAGAATAATATTGAGTAGCCCCAATAAACCTTTAGCACTATTATCTTCTAAACCAAAAATACTAAATGACAGGGCTAATAAAAACAAGGTGTAAGCAATCATGATCTTATTCCTAAGAATATCAATAACTACATATTTAATTACTTTTTTCATTTTTATATTATTGTAACATTACTTGTGCTATGGCTTTAGCTAATTTTTCTTCTCCAGTATCTACCTTGAGCTGTTCAATTGTTTTATGAAAACACAGTGAACCTTCTTGCATGTAAATTACTTGTGTTACTAGATCATCTAATTCACTTAAAATATGTGAACTAATTAAAATTAGTTTTCCTTTTTTCTTTTCTTTGATAATTTTTTCTTTCAATTTTTCTGATGATACAGGATCTAAACCTGCTGTTGGTTCATCTAATATTAATACAGTTGGATTAAATAAAAATGCCAATGCAGCACTTACTTTTTGTTTGGTTCCTCCAGATAAAGTTCTCATGCGTTTATGCATGAGCATATTTAATTCGAATTGTTCAATTAGATCTTCGTCTAATATATCTTGCTTGCTTGTTTTTCTTAAATCTTTCATCATTTCTAAAACTTGCCCAATAGTCATATTCTCTGGATAACGCCCTATTTGTGGCATATAGCCAATTTGAGAACGATACTGCCAATTATTTTTAATGTTTATTCCATTGAAAGTGATAAAGCCACTATCGCAAACTACCATTCCTAAAATTGTTTTAATGAAAGTTGTTTTGCCACTACCGTTAGGCCCAATTAAAGCAACACACTCCCCCTTATTGCAGGTTACAGAAAAATCATTTAGTGCTTTTAATTTACCAAAGCTTTTAGATACAGTTGTTGCTATTATCATAGGTGTAAAGGTTTCATACGCGGATAAATATCTTTTAAATTTTCAGGTGTTAGGGATGGAATTACTTTTTCGGTTTTGTCTAGTAATGTAGTAATGAAACTTCTGAAAAGCATAATTGCCGGTGGGTTTTGTTCTATAATTACAGCGTACATGCTAACTGGCCTATAAGGAATATCACCTATTTTATCTTTATTAATGTCATATCCTTCATACTTGTCCCAATAATTTCCGTTAAATGTATTTAATACTAATGTTCCATTAGTTCCTACGTCGAATGTATTGGCAATAAAATTATTGGCACTTACTTCAATGTCTAAACAACTGGCTTGTATTTTCATTGCCCATCCATTTTGCTCAAATGAATTATGATTTAGTTGAGCCCTACTTACCCCTTCCATATAAATACCCATGGTATTTTTTATAAATTGATTATGTTCTATATAACTATCGTTAATTTCTTTAAGAAGAAGACCATAAGCTGCATCTCCCCAGTTTTCTTTAAAAAAATTATGAATCATTTTTACATGGTGTGAAAACATAACTGCTACCCCAGCTCCATTATTCTGAAATATGTTCGTAATATAAGAATCGTTATTTGAGAACATAAAATGTAATCCATATCGAAGGTTTTTTTGAGAAGTATTTCGCCAAATGATAGAGTTGGTTACAAATTCAAAATATATTCCATCCCTATGGCCACTAACCGTATTGGCTATAATGCGCATACTATCACTCTTCCAGCAGTGAATTCCATTTCCACTTCTTTGTTCCTCTTTATTGAATGCAAGAATACTATTATGTTCTATTGTACAATTAGTTCCATATTGTGAGTATATTCCAAAAAATGTATCTTCTAGTTTGTTGCCTCTTATTATAACATCTCTGGTATTATATATTTTTATTCCTGCAAAATCTTCAATACTGGAAACACCCGAATGCACAATTTTTAAACCTTGTATTAATACACCTGCAGATTTGATAGATATTATTTCGTATTTATTTTCCCCATCTAATATGGGATAGCCAATTCCTATTAAACTAATACGTTTTGTTATTATAATATTTTTCTCTTTGTATACACCAGGATTTACAAATAAAGTATCTCCATTTTTAGCGTTAGCTAATGCTGCTTGAATATTTTTATAAGGTTTATTTTTTCCTATTTGAATTTGTGTTGCATATAAATTTAAAACAGTAAAAATGCCTAGTAATATAGTAAGTACTTGCTTCATTATTGATAAATAGTTGCCCAATTAATTATGCTACCTGCTAATTGTAAGTTTATTTTTTTTAAACTATCTCTTTCTGCAAATGCAGCAATATTTCCTCCCATTGGGCCACGTAGTTTATCGCTTTGTAATAATTGTGCATCCTTCATTTTTAATAATTCATGCTTCCCAATGAAATTTGCAATATAAATATCTTGTATTACTGAATGCTCAATATCTTTTGTTTTTAAATAATTAAGTAAACAATCGCTATCATCAAATAAATATAACTTTCCTTTCTTGGTAATTATCTCTGCACCATATCGAGCATCTGTAATGGTCATCTTACAAAAATAACATGCATCAGTTCCTATTTTAATAGGTCTAGGGTTGTTGTTACAGGAAGATGCAAATGCAATTGTTAATAGCAAAATGATATTATTAACAGTTGATCCTGCTATTATTTTTTTTTTACTTTTCCAATTTAGCCAAAGAACAAATGCACTAATAAGTCCTACTAAAATAAAAATCCAACCTCCAATATCTGGTATAGAGTATGCTCCAAAATTTAATAATTGTTTAAACCCTATCAATGGTGGCTGATAACTCATTCCTGGAACAACAATTGCAGCTTCTGGATTTAAATTATGGCCATAGTTGTATTCCCACCTCCAAAAATCTACCATTCCAATAATTCCAAAACTTACAAATAAAATAAAGAATAACTGCAGAATTTTTGATTTGCCAATAATTGACACAGCTAAAGCCAATAAAGCAAAAAAACCTATGATATAGGGCAATACAGTAAACTCAATAAAATCATCGGCATGAAGTGTTTTCATTCCAATATAATGGTTTAATCCATTTACTATGTCAACATTTCCTCCTAGTTTATTGGGATAAATTAGTAAATATAATCCTTCGGGATATTGTGGGGCATCTAATTCAATTCTCCATAATGGTACCACTATTACTATTGCTAAGGCCAAGGCACAAATGCCCATCATAATTCTTATAAGTACGCTTAGCTGATTCTTTTTCATTTCAATTGATTTACGTAAAAAATAAAAACAGGTAGTTAACTACCTGTTTTTATCTATATAGTTATTTTTTTACTGTTGATTCAACAGCAGGTAAATTTTTTCCTGTACTAAAAAGTAAAGGAACATTACTTCCTGCCGGCGAAACTCTTAAATATCCCGACATTTCTTGGTGTAATGCACTACAGAAATCGGTACAATAAAAAGGAAACATGCCTGGTTTTTCGGCAATCCATTTTAATGTTTGCGTTTCTCCTGGCATTACTAATAATTCTGCGGTATTGGCACCTTTAATTGCAAAACCATGAGGCACATCCCAATCTTGTTCTAGGTTGGTTACATGAAAATATACTTCATCTCCTGCTTTAATTCCTTCTATATTATCTGGGCTCCAATGTGAACGAATACAAGTCATGTATACATGTACTTTGTTTCCCTCGCGTACTACTTTTGTTTCGGCCTCACCCTTAGCAACATAGGGGTTTTTATTTTCTTCTATTTTAAAGAATTTAACCGAATTATTTTTTATTAAATCGGCACTTACTGCTTGTGCATAATGTGGCTCACCAATGGTGGGGAAATCTAAAATCAACTGCATTTTATCACCACTAATATCAAATAGTTGAGCACTCTGTGCCAATTCTGGCCCTGTTGGTAAAAATCTGTCTTTGGTAATTTTATTATAAACTATTAAATATTTTCCATTAGGTTTTTTAGTATCGCCGCCAGGAATACAAAGGTGCCCTGGTGAATAATAAGTAGGCACACGATCTACTACTTTTAAATCTTTGATATTCCATTTTACAACTTCTGAAGAAACAAAAAAGGTAGTATAAGCAAATCCTTTTCCATCAAATTCGGTATGTAATGGTCCTAGGCCAGGTTTTTTTACCTCTCCATACAATACGGCTTCATATCTAAGAACGGGTATACCCTCATAATCTCCAATAAATTCTTTTGCTGCAATAGCTTTTTGTAATTTATCGAAACTAAATACAGGAATAAGTGCAGCTAGTTTTCCACTTCCAACAATATACTCTCCAGAAGGATCTACATCACATCCATGTGGAGATTTAGGGCAAGGAATAAAGTAACAAAGATCTTTAAAGTCTTTTGCATCTAAAACAGTTACTTCTGTTTTAATGGTAGAGGTAGCACTATGTGTAATATCACTATATTTATTGTGAGCATATTTAACTGCTTGTTTTCTTCCCTTTCCTGCTTTAATATATTCCTCTGCTTTTTTCCAATTTACTGCCATGATAAAATCCTTATCCTTCTGAGAAGCATTTACTTCTAATAAAGTATTGGCTTGCTCTGTATTGTAACATGAAAAGAAAAACCAACCACTAGATGGACCTTTACCAGAATGGCTTAAATCGAAATTTACCCCAGGGCATTGAATTTGAAATGCAATGTCCATATTACCATCTTCTTTGGCAACACTAATGAAACTTAAGGTTCCTTTAAAATTCTGCTTATAAGAATTAATGGGAACATCCCCATTCACATTATCTGGAGGAACACTGAATCGAGTTCCCGCTACTACATACTCGGTATTTTCTGTAATAAATGGAGAAGAGTGGTTTCCTGAGCTGTTAGGTAGCTCAATAATTTCTGCTGTTCTAAAAGTTTTTAAATCAATTCTTGCAACACGAGGAGTGTTGTTGGCATTTCCAAAAACCCATCTACCATCTATTTCCCCATTGGTTTGGGATAGTTCAGTATGGTGTAAGTCATCCCAAGGAACAAATCCATGGGAGGTATTTAACATAGGCTTAGTTTCCTCGCTATATCCATATCCTTTTTCTGGATCAACCGAAAAAACTGGAATCACACGAAGTAAACGTCCTGATGGTAAGCCATAAGCAGTCATTTGACCGCTAAATCCACCTGAAACAAAATTGTAGAATTGATCATACTTACCAGGTGCTACATAGGTTTTAGCTGCTGCATCTGAATTAACTGCATTACCTGCATTTTTTGGTTTACAGGCAATAAAGCTAAGCACCATGCATGAGCAAATTGCTATAAACCTGTTGATTTGATTGGTTCTCATTATATACATTTTGATTATTAATAAGATTGTTATTTTACACCATCATTCTTTCTCATAAACTCATAAAGTGATCTTGCGTCGGCATCGCTTAAATTTTGATTGGGCATACGAACCAAACATATTTCTAACTGTGCTTGTGCTTTAGGGTCTTTATTAATCATTTCATCGGTATTGGTAATGAAATTCATAATCCAAGGTGCTTCATGACGAGCAGTAACACCTTTCCAACCTGGCCCTACTAATTTTTCATCTGATAATTTATGGCAACTACTACATTTTACGCCATATACTTTGTTGCCAGTTTCGGCCATTGGTGCATTTATTGAAGCAGTTACTTCTACTTCTTTAAACTTTCCTTCACCTCTTTTGGGATCATACGAAGGATTGCCATTTTCTAAGGTTTCTTTTGAACTATTTTCTTGTTGGTTGGAGGTAGATTCATTATGTGAATTTCCACCTCCACAAGCAGCAAGTAAGAGTGCAAACATTGAGAATAAGATCATTTTTTTCATAATTTCACGTTTTGATTTTATATAACAATGCAAGATTACAGATAGCTTTTTCAAAATTTTATGCGTACAATCATAAATTCGTAAATGGAATAGCTTCTAAGGGGTCAATTTGAGTTGTATCATATTTTTTTTGCTAAATATCTTTGATACTTCTGCTTTTTTAATAGAAATTGTATTTAAATCTTTATGATAATAGACATAAATACATTATTGGCTTGGGGTGCTACTTATAAAAAAGTTGCTGAAGGCGAAATTATTTTTCATGAAGGGAGTCTATGTTCGTTTTATCATCAATTGGTATCTGGTTCGGTACGATGGATTAATGTTAATGATGATGGAAAGGAAGTATTACAAGTAATGATTAGACCTGGAGAGGCATTTGGTGAATTACCATTATTTGATAATGGACTATATGCGGCTACAAGTATTGCCAACGAAGATGCCGTGATAATTCGTTTAAATAAAACTACTTTTCATCAGCTACTTAAAGACAATCCGGAGATTCATTTTGAATTTAGCAGATTGCTCAGCGAACGCATTCGATTTAAATTTATGATTGTAGGAGAATCGGCCAATCACAATCCAGAAAAAAGTATTGCACACTTATTTCAGTATTTTAAAGAAACCCAGAAAAATATTTGTCCAAAATGTAATAAGGTTACATTAACTAGGCAACAAATTGCTGATATGATTGGGTTACGCGTTGAAACCGTTATTAGGGCAATCAGAAATATGCATAATAGAGGGGAGTTGCTAGTTGATAAGGGTAAAGTATATTACTAGTTATGATTTAAATCATAATTTTAAAGGAATGAGTACTGTTATTTTGTTTAAAATAGCAACATGTTTCCTCATTTAAATTATTGGCTAAGAATTATTTTTTTTAATTTACTATTGGTTGCAATAATTGGATTAATCCTTAGGTATAAAATTCTTTTTCCCCTCCCATTTATTGATCAAAAGCATCTATTACATGGCCATTCACATTTTGCATTTGCTGGATGGGTAACTCAAGCACTAATGGTATTACTTATAGCTAATTTATCTGTTCAAAAGCAATTAGATCAATTTCCCAAATACACTTTTTTATTATATTTTAACTTATTTACAGCTTATGGTATGTTAATTGCATTTGCCATTCAAGGATATGCATTTTTTTCTATTTTATTTTCTACACTTTCAATTATTGTTTCGTACTTGTTTGCATTGATGTTTTGGAAAGATTTAAATAAGTTATCTATTTCTACAATTTCCAGTTACTGGTTTAAGGCAGCTATTTTATTTAATGCAATTTCCTCCATTGGTGCTTTAGCACTTGCCATTATGATGGCTAATAAAATAATTCATCAGAATTGGTATTTGCTTTCAGTTTATTTCTTTTTACATTTTCAGTACAATGGATGGTTCTTTTTTGCTTGTATGGGTTTAGTAATGGAAAAAATATCTAGCATTTATTTTAAAAGGATAGAATTAAAAAAAATATTCTGGTTATTCACAATAGCTTTTGTTCCAGCATATTTCTTATCTGCTTTATGGCTAAACCTCTCTAATTGGCTATATACTATTGTAGTAGTATCAGCCATTTTGCAAGGAATTGCCTGGTATTTATTGGTTAAAATTATATTTCCACTAAGAAATATGCTTTCTGCACAAATGCCTTTAATAGCTAAATGGTTGCTTTCACTTTCTGCAATTGCCTTAAGCATTAAATTATTTTTACAAATATTTTCTACTATTCCTGCACTTAGTGAATTGGCATATGGATTTAGGCCTATTGTTATTGGATACTTACATTTAATTTTATTGGGTGTAATAACACTTTTTATTATTGGGTATGTTCTTTTAGAAAAATATTTCCAATATAGTCAATTGATAAATGCTGGCATTATTGTATTTACAATTGGTGTTATTTTAAATGAGGTATTTTTAATGATACAAGGCGTAACTGCTTTATCTTATATAATTGTTCCTTATATGAATGAGGGATTAATTTTTACAGCAACTATTTTATTTACAGGATTATTATTATTGAATTTAGGTATAAGTAAACAAACCTGATTTGAATCATATTTTCCTGATTTTTATCTATAGACCTTTGTTTAAATTCTTAATTATGACAAATATTGCTAATCAAACCTTAGCTAGTATCGTAACTGATAATAGTGCTACAGTTTCTATTTTAGAAAAATATAATCTTGACTTTTGCTGTAAGGGTAAAAGAACATTAACAGATGCCTGCGCAGAAAAAGGATTATTGGTTGATAATATAATTAAAGAATTTACTGCCATTTTGCCCAATAGAATTGCAAAGCAGATGCCTTTTACCGAAATGAATTGCGAACAGTTAATTGGCTATATTTTAATTCATCATCATTTTTATGTGAAACAAATAATGCCAACTATCGCAAATCATTTAGAAAAAGTAGCTAATAAGCATGGAGAAAGATTTCCTTATATGGTTGAAGTGTATGCTTTATTCTTAGAAATGCAAAATGAAATGGCTAACCATATGCAAAAAGAAGAGCAAATTCTTTTTCCTCGTATTAAAAAAATTGAGGCATCTATTCTTTTTGGTAATAAGCATACATTTTCAGTAATTAATGAGCCTATCTCAATAATGATGAATGAACATGATCATGCTGGTGAATTATTATATAAAATACGCCACTTGACTAATCATTATCAAGAACCTGTTGGAGCTTGTACAACATTTAAAGTTTGCTTAAGCGAATTAAAAGAATTTGAAGAAGATTTACATAAGCACGTTCATATAGAAAACTTTCACTTGTTTCCTAAAGCGTTACAATTAACAGGGGAGTAACACTTTAAATATGCTTCCTTTGATGATGGCTTGCTCTATTTGGAGTTGGCCACCATGGCGGGTTATAAACTCTTTACTAATGAGTAAGCCTAATCCTGTTCCTCTTTCTTTGGCGGTTCCTCTTCTTGAATTACTTAAGCTTGTTTCTAGTAATTTTTGAATAGTTTCTTTACTCATTCCTACTCCTTCATCTTGTACACTAATTTCAATATATGTTTTTGTCTTTTTAACCTGAATTTGAATTTGGCTATTTTTATGACTAAACTTAATGGCATTGCTTAATAAATTTCTTATAATAAAATCGAGCATTTCCTTGTCTGCATAAATAGTTTGTTCTTCTTCAAATAGGCTACTTATTTGTACTTGTTTCATGTGTGCCTGCAAATACAATAATCGAATATTTTTTTCCAGTACATTTTTTACTTGTAATTGCTCTGGTTTAAACTCAAGTAATTGCATTTGGCTCTTACTCCATTGCAATAAATTATACAATAATTCATTTAAATGATCTAATGAACTTTGCGCTTCTTTAATCATTTTTTGTTTTTCTTCCTCATTTAATTTCTCGTGATGCTGTGTGATTAGTTTTAAAAAAGACTGCATGGTTGCCAATGGATTTCGCAGATCATGTGATATTATAGAAAATAATTTATCTTTCACACTGTTTAATTGCGATAACTGCTCTTTCGATTCTTCTAGTTTTTGAACGGTTTCTTCTAAAGTGATATTTTGTATTTTTAAATCTTGTGTTTGTTGCTCTACTTGAATTTGTAGCTCCTGCTTCTGCGCTTCTATCATTTCTTTTTTCTCTCGCTCTCTTTCTAATGCTATCCTTTCTTTTTCTATTCGCTGTTGTGCTAATTCTATGCGCGTACTATTATACCTGCTTGCCAAACCAAGTGCAAAAACAATCACTTGTATAATAAATCCTATCTGTACAAAATACCTGGTGTAAAAATTATCTTCTACCCAGCCCAATTCTCTTAATATAAATAGAATGGCTCCTATAACTAATAATGCATTGGCAGTAATAAAATATTTAGCTGGTTGGTAATGATCTATATAGTAGGCAATTAAGCCTGCTGCTAACATTAATATCAAAACCAACGTACCTACTAATCCTACACCTGTAATAAGTAATTGGAGTGTGTCTATATTATAAATAAATGAGATTAAACCTATTAATAATAATAAACTACATGCTAATATTAAAATATTTACCAGTTTATTTAATCTTGGCATAAGCTTAGCCGTGTTTAAATAACTGCGGGTAAAAAACAATCGAGCTAAATTGGTAAATGGTACAATAATACTATAACAGAATGTATCCCATCTTGGATAATTGGGCCATAAATATTCTATCCCAAATCCATAGTAAAATGCCAAATACATTCCAAGGCCTGCAATACTTAATACATAATATAAATAACTTACATCTCTTACTCCATAAAAAATAAATAAATTATATAAAGCCATTACCAGTATAGTTCCTAAAAATATGCCTTGCCAAAAAAGTCTTCTTGTATCAGCTTGTTCAAAACGAGTGGTAGAATTGATGGTAACCTGCATTGTTTTAGGATCATAAATTCCATAATGAGGTTCGTAGCTTAATAAAATAGAATAATCTGTGCCTTTGGTTAGCATAAAACGAATGGCATTAATATTGGTAGGATGTGATCTATTAATCAATGGAATCAATGCCCCGGTAGTATATATTGTTGATTGTATTCCATCCTGCATGGTTGCTTTAATTACACCACTTTTGGTAAAACTCATCACTAAATCTTGGTCAAATGCTGTTTTATTGGTTAGTTGAATATTGCTTTGGTAAAACAGTATACCTTCTTTGATAATCTTTTTCCATTTTAATTTCGCTGGATTAATATGAATCTCCGATCCTGTATAAATCACTTGATTGTTCTGTGCAGATAGAACTAATCCTATAAAACTAAATATGAATATGAATAGTTGTTGTTTCAGGCAATTATATTTGAAGTAAATTTAGCGAATGGCGGGTATAAAAATTTTAATAGTAGAAGATGATTGGATAATTGCCAAAGAAATTTCGCTTTCCTTAAACGATCTTGGCTTTGAAGTGGTGGGTGTAATTGAAGCAGGAGAAGATGTGTTAAAAAAATTACCCGAACTTAATCCTGATATTATTTTACTGGATATTGGTCTTAGTGGCGAAATGAATGGTATTGATACGGCTAAGTTAATTAAAGAGCATACCAGGGTACCTTTTATTTTTTTAACTGCTTTAGCAGATACTAGTACCATTGAAAAAGCAAAATTAACCGAGCCTTATGCTTATTTGGTAAAGCCAACAAGACCAGAAACCTTATACTCTACCATCGAAATAACCTTGCATAATGCTGCACAGAGAAAAGATGCCACTCCACCCCTTAAAGAAGGCTTAACAATTGATGACAGTATTTTTGTAAAAACAAAGAATAGACTCGAGAAAATATTATTGAAAGAAATTAATTGGGTTGAAGCATCTGATATTTATGCCCTTGTATGTACTTCGTCTGGCAAATGCTTGCTTAATACCAGTTTAAAAATGGTAGAAGAAAAATTTCCTCAACATAAATTTATTCGTGCGCATAGATCATATATTGTAAATATAGACAAGATAGAAGCCATAGAAGAAGATGATCTGATTATTTCTAATCAACGGATTCCTATTGGCAAAACCTATAAGGAGAAGCTAATGAGTAAGCTTTCTTTTCTTTAAAAGTAAGTTTACATATCATTTTTCTTCGTTCACCTTAAAAAAATGTACGTTGGCAAGTATTCAGTTATTTGATTGTTATAAGATTCTACATTCATTGTAACGATTGCCTTTTATGAACCAAATTGCCTCCTCCGGCATGGTGACTGCCATTTTGATCGCCTTGCTTATATACATGGGTACCATTGTTTTCTTTGCGGTACGTGGTGCTATGAATACACATAGCATGAAAGATTTTGCATTGGGTAGTATGCATTTTTCTCCTTCATTTTTAGGGTTATCATTGGCCGCTTCTATGAGCAGTGCCGCTACTTTCATTATCAATCCTGGGTTTGTTGCCTATTATGGTATTAGCGGATTTTTATCTATGGCTATTTTTTTACCTATTGGCACGCTAGTTTCTTTAGCCATACTTTCTCGTAGGTTTAGAAAATATGGACAAACTGTTCAGGCTCGTACAATTGCTCAATGGATGGGTACTCGCTATCAGAGTAAAGGATTTGCTCTATTTTTTGGTTTCCTTTCTTTGCTTATGCTGGCTTTTATTGTAATGATTTGTGTAGGATTAACACAGGTAATTTCTCGCTCTCTAAATGTAGAAATTTTACCTACTTTAATTGGTGTTGTTGCTTTTACTTTTACCTATATGATGTTTGGAGGGGCCAATAGTATGGTGTACACCAATACTGTTCAAGCTTTTCTTAAATTGATTGTTGCTGTAATATTAATTACATCGGGCTATGAATATTTTGCCGAAGGAGTTACAGGATTTTTAGGAAAATTAGCTGCTATTGATCCTGTACTTGCAAAGCCGTTTAATGAGAATAGCCCCATATTTCGTGATTTTTTTGAAGTGGTTATTTGTCAATTAATTGTGGGGGTTGCCATAGTTTGCCAGCCCCATATTCTTACAAGATCTCTACTGTTAAAAAATGATAAAGACCTCAATCGCTTTTTAACGGTTGCTATTCTTGCACAAGCTTTATTCTTTATGGTTGTATTTGTAGGATTGTATGCCCGGCTTCAATTTCCTAATTTAACAATCAATGGAAAGCCAATTCCACTTGATGGTGTAATGGGTACTTTTGTTGTAAGTAGATTTCCTATTTATATTGCTATTGTATTATTTCTTGGAATGTTATCGGCAGGGATGGCTACCCTTGAAGGACTCATTCAATCATTGAGTACCACATTTACTTCGGATATCATTAAACCACTCACAGGAAATAGTATTATCAAATCTGCTGATGGAACCAGTGGTATTATTTCTGAATTAGCAATGAATAGAATTGTAATTGGATTAATGGGAATAGCAGCAATCTATATGTCTTACGAACAGTTATTGCATCCCGATTTAAGTGTAGGCATATTCGCTCAAAACGGTGTGTATGCTTATTTCTGTGGTGCTTTTGTTCCTGTACTCTTTGGAATTTTCACTAAAGATTGTCATCCTATTGCCGCCATTTTATCGAGTGTTACGGCGGTTACCGTTCACTTTTCTGTGTATTATGGAAGGCTTACTCCTTATATGCATTCTGGTACCAGAAATCCTGGTGTTTCTGCTGCTATTGCTATTACTTGTTCTTTAATTATTGGCCTTATTTTATATTATGCGCTGAAACCTAAAAATAAATTAGCTACCGCATGATTAAAATAATACATACCATTAGCCTATTTTTTATTTCCATGGTGTTACAGGCTCAATGTGTTCCTAATTATGGGTTTCCTACTAAGCAGGTTCAATTAGATTCTACCAACCTGAATTATATTGATGAAGGTAATGGGCCTGTTTTATTATTTATTCATGGTCTTGGCGGTAATGCATCTCATTGGAAAAAAAATATTCAGGAACTTTCTAAACACAATCGTTGCATTGCTATTGATTTGCCTGGCTATGGACAAAGTACAGTAGTAAATAGGAAACATGCAAGTGAACAACTCAATTTTTATGCAGATCAACTAGCTTCATTTTTACGAAAGCTAAAAATTAATAAGCTTTCTATTGTTGGTCATTCAATGGGAGGTCAAATTGCTATTATTTTCTCTTTAAAATATTCAGTATTGGTTTCGAAACTTATTTTACTGGCTCCTGCAGGTTTTGAAACATTTTCTACTACCGAAGCAGGAATACTTACAACCTATGCCACACAAGCTTTTTACGAAAAGCAAGATAGTGTAGCTATTGTAAAAAGCTATCGAATGAATTTTTATAATATGCCCGCTGATGCCAATGTATTAATAAATGAAAGAATAGCTTTAAAGCAATGTACTGGGTTTGCTTTGTACTGCGCTCAAATTCCTTTGGGGGTAAAAGGTATGTTGGCATATCCAATAAAAGATCAATTAAAAAATATTCAGGCACCTACGATGATCCTATTTGGATCATCAGATGCGTTAATACCTAATAAATTATTGCATCCATCTTTAACGGTAGATGCAGTGGCTTCTATTGCAAACGCTATACCCCATCATCAAATACAATTCATTCCCCAAGCGGGTCACTTAGTTCAATTTGAAAAACCAACAATAGTTAACCAAACCATTTTACAATTTTTACACCAATTAAAATAACACAAATGAAACGATTGCTTGTACTCATGTGTTTGCTGCTTTTACAAAGTGCTTTAATGGCACAGTCCTCCAAAGTAAGCGGACGCGTAACCGATGAAAAAACAGGTTTCCCATTGGCAGGAGCCAGCGTGATAGTAAAGTCTACTGGTGCTGGCACTTATGCCGATGATGATGGTAATTTTACCATTGCTCTTTCTAAAGGCGGAAAGATTACATTAGTTGTTTCTTATATTGGATATACCGATGTAGAAAAAACTGGAGATATTAGTACTGTATTTTCGATTGCTTTAACTCCTTCTACAGGAAGAGGTGATGAAGTAGTAGTAAGTGCCTCAAAACGTCCCGAAAAAATTACAAGGGCTCCTGCAACTATTAGTGTAATTACAGCAAAAGATATTGCACAATCTTCTTCTTTTAATGTAGGCGAATTAGCTTCTAAAATACAAGGTGTTGAATTTGTTCGCACTGGTGTAAATGGAGTGGGTTTTAATGCACGTGGATTTAACAATGCGTTTAATGCTAAAATTCTGCAAATGACCGATGGTAGAAATAGTATGATGGCAGGTGGTAGCGGATTGGCTTCGGGTATTATGAATACAGTTATTAAAGAAGATATTGAACGCTTAGAAATTGTACTTGGCCCTAACTCGGCTTTATATGGACCTAATGCACACAATGGTATTGCAAACACAATCACTAAAGATCCTAGAAAATATCAAGGAACAGATATTGCATTGGGTGCAGGGAATCAACAAGTATTTACAGGACGTTTTAGAACGGCTAGTAAAATCAATAATAAGTGGGCATATAAAATGACTGGTGAATATACTACGGGTAAAGATTTTGATTTTCACGATAGCATTTATGCAGGAGGTTCTGTGTATGGGCCAGCATTGGCGATACCCGAAAGAATACCATCCACCCAATTTAAACATATTCGTGGAGCCGCTGATGTATACTATGCAGTTACTTCAAAATCAGATTTGGTTGTTTCTTATGGTGGAAGTATCAACGATTTCTTAAGTGTAAATAATACAGGAAGAAATCAAATTAAAGATTGGAAGTTTTCTTATTTACAAGTTAAATATGTGAGTCCTCGTTTTTTTGCACAAGCTTATGAAACCTGGACAAACGTTGGAACTTCTTATGGTATTCCTGGTTATACCAGAGATTTTTGGAATAGAACACATAGCACAATCACCGATCCTACTAGTCCTTTATTTCCGGGTTTTGGTAAGCTTGATCCTGACCAGGCAGAAGCTTTTGCAACTAGATTGGGTAATAGGTTTAAAGAAGAATCAAGGCGATTTAATGCCGAAGCTCAATACAATACCAATTTTGATAAAGCAGGTGTTAATTTAATTATTGGTGCATCTTATCAAAAAGATGATCCAAAAACTTTTGGAACAAGCTTAGCAGATGCTACTGAAAGTGTACAAGTAAAACAATATGGTGGTGCTATTCAATTAGAAAAAACATTACCTGGTGATTTAAAATTTGTAGCTGCTGCTCGTTTAGATAACCACAGTTTATTTAAAAACATGTTTTCTCCAAAATTTGCGTTGGTAAAAGGCGTTCCTGGCGGTAGTGTTCGTTTAACTTGGGGTAAGGCATTTGCTGCACCAATTATTTTATTTCAACGTGCCAGTGTTTTTGGACTTGTATTTGGAAATGGAGATGGTGTAAAGTATATTCCTAATGGAGCCAACGCAAATGATGCTGCTTCTGTAGCTACAACTACACCTTTAAAACCAGAACAGATTAGTACTTGGGAATTGGGTTATAAGGGTACAGTGGGCAAAAAATTATACATAGATATCAATGGATACTATGGTAAGAGTCAAAACTTTTTAAGTCCTTCCATAGTAGTTGGAGGTAGAGCATTAGCTGTTGGAAATATTCCAATTCCTACAGCAGGATTATTAATACCAGGTGCAGTAAATGCCACTACGGGTATTTTAGCAGGAGCTGCTTACTATACTTATTTTAATTATGGTCAAGTTGCTTCTTATGGAGTAGACTTGGGTATTAATTATTTCTTTAGCGATTATGTAAGTTTTGCGCTTAAATATTCTTGGTTTGGTAGTGATATTACTTCTGATAATATTAAAAATGATGCCAACAGAGACGGTTATGTTTCATTAGAAGAAAAAAGTTTAAACGCACCTGCCAATAGATTGGCTTCTACCTTAAGTTTTCAAAATATAGCCAAGGGAAAAATGTTTTTAAATATTTCTATGCGTTGGGTTCAACAATATGATTTGTATAGTGGTAGCCAAATTGGTACTGCCGCTGGTGCAGGTAAACGCGGTTTGGTATATGGAGGTATTAACCCACTCACAAGTACACCAAGATATTATGTAAAAAACTTTAACTGGGGTGCATTGGGTGGATTTACCTCTATTGATATTAGTGGTGGAGTAAAATTAAATAGCCAATTAAGTTTAGGCGCTGGAATTAGTAACCTGTTTGATGTTAAGCAAATGGAATTTGTGGGTTCACCTTCTATTGGAAGATTGTTTTCTGTAGAATTAAAAGCACATATTCCTAATAGTGCTAAGAAATAAAATTTACTGGTAAATATAAAGTAGTGGCACTTTGAAAAAAGTGCCACTATCTCTATTAAAAGATGTTGTATGTATAGCAATGAGTTAACTATTCAAAATTGGCTAACAAAACATGCAAAATATAAGCCCAATAAAACGGCTTTAATTTGTGGTGATCAAAGAATTAGTTTTAGTGCATTAAATGCTTCTGTGAATCAATTGATTCATGCTTTTCAAAAAGCTGGAGTAAAAAAAGGAACCAAAGTTGCTACTGTTTTACCCAATTGTATTGCATTATGGGAAGTTTATTGGGCTTGTGCAAAAATGGGTGCAGTTGCTGTACCATTAAGCCCTTTACTTCGTGGCAATGGTTTAGCTAATTTATTAATGAACGCCGATACTGCTTTAGTGGTTTCAGATGAAGCCACTGCTAAGTATATAGAAGAAATTAAAAATTTAATACCTTCTATTCCCAATGATAATTACTGGATTATCATTGGATCGGCAACGCCTAATTTTAAGCAATATGCTGTAATGAAAGCACTTCAACCAATTACAGAACCTGTAGTAGATTTAGTAATTGGTTCTGATCCTTATAATATTATTTATAGCAGCGGAACAACAGGAACACCAAAGGGAATTGTTATTTCGCATGCGGTTCGTGCCTTGTATGGTTCTCTGTTTGCCAATGCTTTTAGAATGACACCAGAGAGTATTGTAATGCATTCGGGTTCTATTATTTTCAATGGTGCTTTTTTAACCTTAATGCCAGCAATGTATTTGGGTTGCACGTATATTTTACAAGATCATTTTGATCCACAAATAGTGGTTGAAAATATTAGTAAGGAATTGGTTACCCATAGTATTTTAGTTCCTTCACAAATAATTGCCTGTTTGCAACAAGCTCAATTTAATAAAGAATATTTACCTTCTTTAGAATATATTTTATCTGTTGGTGCTCCACTTTTATTAGAGCATAAACAAGAATTAAATAAAAAAATACCAGGAGTTTTTTATGAATTATATGGTTTAACAGAAGGGTTTATGACCATATTAGATAAAACAGATGCTTTAAGAAAAACAGGAAGTGTTGGATTTCCTCCTGCTTTTATGGATTGTAAAATTATGGATGAACAAGGTGCATTGCAACCAACAGGATCTATTGGAGAAATTGTAGGACGCGGACCCTTATTGATGGATTGCTATTATAAAAACCCTATTCAAACAAGTGAAGCACTAAAAGATGGTTGGTTATTTACTGGAGACTTGGGGTATATAGATGAAGAGGGCTTTCTTTTTCTTACTGGGCGTAAAAAAGATTTAATTATATCGGGAGGTGTAAATGTGTATCCCACCGATATTGAAGAAGTTATTATTCAACATGAAGCTATAAAAGATGTTGCAGTATTTGGCGTAGCCCATGAAGACTGGGGAGAAACGCCCGTTGCAGCAGTTGTGTTAAAAGCCAATATGGAATATGTAAATGCTGTTGCTATTAAAACATGGGTAAATAATCATATTGATGCTCGTTTTCAAAAACTCAGCGATATTTTTATTGTAGATGAATTGCCTAGGAACGTTGCTGGTAAAGTATTAAAGCATTCGTTAAAAGAAATGTACAACCATGCAAAGTAAATTTATAATAGCTAATCAAATTAAACTTCATTATTTAGATTTTGGGGGAGAGGGAGAAAATTTATTATTGTTACATGGATTAACTGCTAATGCCCATGCTTTTGATGGATTAATTAACGCAGGTTTATCTAACCATTTTAGGGTAATATCTGTTGATCTCCGTGGACGTGGGTTAAGTGATCAACCTGCTATTGGTTACGATATGAAATCGCATGCAGCAGATATGATTGGTTTATTGGAAGCACTAAATATAAACACTATTACCGTTTGTGGTCATTCATTTGGTGGATTTTTAGGATTGTATCTTGCCATTTATTATCCAGAGAAAATTAATAGGCTTATATTATTAGATGCTGCAGTAAATATGCATCCACAAACAAAAGAAATGTTAGGTCCTGCATTGAGCAGGCTTGATCAAATTTTTGAATCATTCGAAGTATATCTAGAAAAAGTAAAAAAAGCTCCTTATTTACAGTTTTGGGAAGATACCATGCTTAGTTATTATAGGGCAGATGTTAAAACAAATGAAGATGGTACGGTTGTTTCAAGAAGTTCACTTCATAACATGATGGAGGCAGTTTTAAAAGGCAGCCTTGGTGAGCCTTGGGCTAATCTAATTGAACAAAATAATAAAAAAACCATATTAATCAATGCGCCTGGGGTTTATACTATGGGCAATGCCTTATTACCAAAAGATCTTGCAATAGAAACCGTTGGTATGATGAAAAATGCTACCTATGTAGAAGTAGAAGGAAATCATCAAACTATGTTATATGGTGTGGGCGCTAAACAAATTGTACAGGCCATTGAACAGTTTATTTTATAAAAATATAGTATGCAAGTAAAAAATTCAGTAGCCGTAATTACGGGTGCAGCAAGTGGTATTGGCGAAGCGGCCGCAAAAGCTTTAGCAGCAATGGGTGCAAAAGTTGTTTTAGCAGATATGGATGCAGTAAAATTAAAAACAGTATTAGAATCTATTTTGCGCAATGGCGGAAAGGCCACATTAAAAATATGTAATGTTACCGAAGAAAGTTCTGTGCGTGAACTGATGCAGTTTGCCATAGACGAATTTGGATCATTGAATATTGTAATGGCTTGTGCGGGAATCATTAGGGACAGTTATATGATTACTCCTAATAAGGAAACAGGGGAAGTGAAAAAATTCATGAGTACAGAACAATGGAAACAAGTGATTGATGTAAATCTTACTGGAGTATTTTTAACCTTACGTGAAGCTGCTATTCAAATGATCAACCATCAATGTACTGGTGTGTTAATTCCTATTTCTTCTATTAACAAAGCGGGAGAATTAGGTCAACTAAATTATGCTTCTACTAAGGCTGCTATTGCATTGTGGCCAAAAATTTTGGCAGGTGAATTTCATGCGCGTGGGATAAAAAATATTCGCATTGCCGCTATAGCACCCGGATATGTTGAAACGCCTATTTTAGCTGCTATTCAACCAGAAATACTCAATAAAATTGTAGCTGATATACCATTAGGAAGATTAGTACATACCGATGAAATTATGCAAACTGTACGTTTTATTATAGAAAATGAGGCAGTGCATGGAACTACCTTAGAAGTTAGTGGTGGTATTATAGGACGGGGGTTAGCAAAATAATATTTTATAAATATTCATGATAAATTGCTACCCCTCTTAATCATCTAAATACTTTAGGTCTGTTCCAACTATCTTTGCATCAATGGCTATTTCAAAAAACAAGCTAGATATCATTGATAAAATATTGGATACCTGTTATAAACACAATCCAGATGCACTATTTATAATGAGTTTGATGCACCAATATGAAGAAAGAGGAAGCTTAAGCAAAAAACAATTAGAAGGTTTATACTTAAAAGCTGCTAAAGTACCCGAAATGCCCGTGAACTGGTTGGCTACTTTAGAAGCTACTATAAATAAAATGCATACCCGTGAAAAATCTCCTGCACAAATTAATACTCCTTTATATGAAAAAGATGAATTGATTGGGCAAAAAATGGA